>JACZXM010000215.1 GCA_022571615.1 Acidobacteriota bacterium
GAAGCGCAGCTACGCCCCTATTGGGAGGCCGAGCCGGGATCCGCCGCGGCCGCCCAGCTGGATGGGCCGGCGCTCGATGAGTTCTTCTTCGTCATCTTCAACGGCGGAGTGTTCATGGGCGGTATCGGCTATCAGGAGGACGCCGAGCGAACCGCCGAGCTGATCCCGGTCATGCAGCGCGCGATGAGCGGCATTCCGGGCACCTTCGGCATCGTGCAGCAACCATCGGTGTTCCAACGCGGCGCCGACGCCGCCCGGGCCATCGATGTCGAGATCACGGGTCCCGACATGGCCAAGGTGCTGCAGCTCGGGGCACGCGTGTTCGGTGCGGTCAACGCCACCATGCCGGGAGTGCAGGCGCAGCCGATCCCCGGGCTCGATCTGGGAAATCCGGAGATTCGGGTGATTCCCGACCGCGAGCGTGCTGCCGAGCTCGGCTTCACGACTTCGGAGATCGGATTCGCGCTCAACGCTCTGATCGACGGGGTCAAGGTCAGCGAGTATGTTCATGAGGGACGATCCATCGATCTGGTGCTCAGGGGCGAGACCCTGTATGCGAGCCGAAGCCAGGATATCGAGGCGCTAAACATCGCCACCTCGACCGGACGCGTGGTCAGCGTCGGAGACGTGGCGCGGGTCGTTGCAGCTTCGGGGCCGACGCAGATCAATCGTATCGAGCGCCAACGGGCGGTGACGATTCAGGTGATTCCGGACCAGCACACGCCCCTGGAGGCCGCGATGGAACACATCCGCGACAACATCCTCGCGCCGATGCGCGCCGACGGATCGCTGACCGTCCCCTATGAGGCCAAGCTCGCTGGCACCGCGGACAAGCTGACACAGGCGCGCCAAGCGCTGCAGAACAACTTCATCCTCGCGCTCGTGGTCACTTATTTGTTGATGGCGGCGCTGTTCGAGTCGTTCCTGTACCCGTTCGTGATCCTGTTCTCGGTCCCCTTCGCGGCGGTCGGGGGCTTTGTCGGCCTCAGCCTGGTGAACACCTTCATCAGCTACCAGGCACTCGACGTCATTGCCATGCTGGGGTTCGTAATCCTGGTCGGGATCGTGGTCAACAACGCCATCCTGATCGTGCACCAGACCCTCAACTACATGCGGGACGCCGGTCTCGCCCACCGCGAGGCCCTGCGCGAGGCCGTCGGCGACCGCATCCGGCCGATCTTCATGAGCACGCTGACCTCGGTCATGGGAATGGCGCCGCTGGTGCTGGTGACCGGCGCTGGCTCGGAGATCTATCGCGGCCTGGGCAGCGTGGTGGTCGGCGGCCTGTTCCTGTCGACGATCTTCACGCTGGTGCTGGTGCCGGCAGTATTCTCACTGGTGATGGATATGCGTCTGGCGCTGCGCGGCGCCTCGCGCAGCGGCACGGCTGCGTCGGGCGCCTGACTCCGGCACCTCGCAGCCCCAGCGACTCTTGCCGCGGGCTGCGTGGCAGGCGCTGGGCTGGAAAACGTGAAGAAAAGCCCCGCCGGCGGCACATCGGTCAGTAGTGTGTCCCGACCGCTTCCGGAGGTCTTCTGATGCGAACGTTGCCTGCGACCTTGATTTTGTCCCTTGTGCTAGCGGCGGCACCGTCGCAGGAGGCCGAACGCTGGCGCGGCGCCATCGATCTTTCAGGCTTCGGAGGGCCTGAGATCGAGTTCTTCGTTGTCTTCAGCATCGGCGAGGATGGAGGCGTATCGGCGACGATCAGCATTCCGATCCAGGGAGTCGATGGCCTGCCGCTGACCGACGTTGTGTACGACCAGCAGCACCTCGAGTTCACCCTGGTCACGAGTCCCAACAACGGCGAGTTTCGGGCCGCCCGTGAGGGCGATACGGCCACCGGAACGCTGACCCAGGGTGTCGCGATACCGATCACTCTGCGCCGGCTGGCGCCGGAGGAGAGCGCCGGCCCGGATCGCCCGCAGACCCCCCACCCTCCATTCCCGTACACCGAGCGCGAGGTCATCTACGCCAACCCGGTGGACGGCAATAACCTGGCCGGCACGCTGGGTATCCCGGCAGGAGCGGGCCCGCACCCGGCTGTGCTCTTGATCACCGGCTCCGGCGCGCAGGATCGCGACGAGACGATCTTTGCCCACAAGCCGTTCTGGGTGATTGCGGATCACCTGACGCGCAACGGAATCGCCGTGCTTCGGGTCGATGACCGCGGCGTTGGAGGCTCGGATCGGGGACCCGAAGGGCCGACGACGCTGGACTTCGCCGGCGACGTTCTGGCGGGGGTGAAGTTTCTCGGGCAGCAGCCCGAGATCGACGGCGCCAGGATCGGGCTCATCGGACACAGCGAGGGCGGGCTGATTGCACCGATCGCGGCGGCGCAAGACTCCGATATCTCCTTCATCGTCTTGCTCGCAGGCACCGGCATTAGCGGTCGCGAGCTGATGCCCCTGCAGCTGGCGGCCGTTCAGCGTGCCGTTGGCCGTTCACAGAAAAATGTCGAGCAGCAACTGCAGGCCCAAGCCAGAATTCACGCTCTGGTCATCGCCGAGGCGGACCAACAGCGAGTCCGGGAGGCCGTCGGAGAGCTCGTCGACATTCAGCTCCAGAACGCCGCCGAGACCCTCAGCGCCGTCGAACGCGAGCAGGCGATCAAGAGCGGGACGCGGTCGATGATGAGCGGCTGGTACCGGACCTTCCTGATCACCGATCCGCGCCACTGGCTGGCGAAGGTCCGCTGTCCGGTGCTCGCGATCAACGGCACTTTGGACCTGCAGGTTCCCGCCGATGCCAACCTTCCGGCGATCGAGCGGGCGCTGCACGAGGGTGGCAATCAGGAAGTAGCGGTGCATGCCCTCGAAGGGCTCAACCATCTGTTCCAGCACGCCCAGACCGGTTCGGTGGCCGAGTATGGTCAGATCGAGGAGACCTTCGCGCTCGAGGCGCTCGAGCTCATCACCGAGTGGATACGGGGCCGGACCGGGCTGGATCGGTAACCCATCACCACCACTCCACCACGGCCTGCTGGTATTCTCAGCAGCGAGGCGATGCGGGCACGGGATCGAGCGCCCACGGCACCAACAGCATGCGGAACGGATCGATGCGACTTACGCGTTTGTACACACGAACCGGAGACCAGGGAACGACGCGAGCGGCCGACGGCCGCGTTCTCGATAAGGACTCACCGCGCGTGGCGGCGTACGGTTCCGTGGACGAGCTCAACGCCACGCTCGGAGTCGCCCTGGCGTGCGGGCTGGCGCCGCGACTCGAGGAGTCGCTCACAGCGATCCAGAACGAGCTCTTCGACCTTGGCGCCGATCTGTCGACTCCGTACGACAGCGAAGCCGAATTCGAGGTGCCGCGAATCCGATCGGCTGGAGTGCGGTGGCTCGAGGAGCGGATCGACGAGCTGACCGAGATCACGGGTCCGCTCGAGAACTTCGTGCTCCCGGGTGGAGCCCCGGGGGCGGCGGCGCTGCAGCTGGCACGCACCGTATGCCGTCGCGCGGAACGCGATGTTGTGGCGTTGGCCCGGCAAGAGGACATCGGCGAAATGGTGGTCCCTTACCTGAATCGGCTCTCCGATCTGCTGTTCGCGATGGCCCGCTACGAGAACCATCACCGTGAGGTTGCCGAGCCGCTCTGGAAACCCGCTGGCGCCGTGGCCGAGTGACCCCCGACGTTGTAGCATGAGGCGAGCCCATCCCCGCAGCGGCAACATAGCATGTTCTATCGACCGAGAATCCTGCACCGAGTCTACGCCTGGGTTCGTGGCAACTTCTGGATCCCCTGCCCGATCTGCAAGAAGGGGTTCGGGGAGCATGAGTGGCTTGCCGGAAACGATCTCTGGTTGACGGAACGCGACTCGGTGGCGGTCTGCCCCGATTGCGGCGAGCGCGCCGCGGAGCTCAACCACGAGAATGGCTACCCGATCACCGAACGGCCGGACCCGGAGCTGCTCCGAATCCGCTGACGTGCGCGGGCTGCTCGGCGGAAGAGGCTGTACGACGCTTTGAACAGTGGCCGTATCAATCGTCGGCGTCGGCCAACAAGCGCTCGATCAGCGTTCGCAGTTGCGCCTGCTTGGCCGGCAATGCACCCATCCAGGCCTTTCGTACCTGCCAGTTCTGGTCGATGAGGAAGGTCGTGGGAAGCGCCCAGAGCGGACCGTACGAGTGCTCGAAGGCCTCGGTGCCGAGGGTGAGCGTGTACGAGACCGGGAAATGTTCCGCTGCCACCGTGCGGATGGCCTCCGCGCTGGCGGAATCCACGGTCACACCGATGACTTCCACTCCCCGCGTCCGGTACTCCGTTTGCACCCCGTTGAGCCCGGGGATCTCGGTGAGACAAGGCCCGCACCAGGTAGCCCAGACATCCACGACGACGATCTTGCCGCGCAGCTGGCGGGAATTCAGCACCGTGCCATCCAGGCGTTGGAGGCGGAACGGCGGGGCGTCTCGGGGCGCGTCGAGCTCGACGTAAACACTCCCGGCCGTCGCGCTAGCGCCGCTTCCGGTGATCATGAACCCCACGGAGACGGCGCACGCTGCAAAGGCCAGCAGGGGAACTAATGTGCGGTGCGGCATCGGAGTGATCCGTGAGTCAGAATGCGCAAGGTTTCGATTGAACTTTGCCGGCTCGCCCGATGTGGTTTCCGGACCGGTCCGCGGGCGTGGGCGGTCCGACGCGGCATGCAGCGCAGGAGGATATGATCAGCGCCCATGGTCAAGCGATTGAGAATCCCGGTGCCGGCGCAGGGACTGCACGAGATCACCGACGCCATTGCCGAGGTGGTGCTCGGCGCGGGCCTGACCGAGGGCTTGTGTACGATCTTCTTGCGCCACACCTCCGCCAGCTTGACCATCCAGGAGAACGCCGATCCCTCAGCCCGCCATGATCTCGAGAGCTGGTTCAACCGCCTGGTCCCCGAGAACGATCCGCACTTTACGCATACCGATGAGGGCCCCGACGACATGCCCTCGCACATCAAGGCGGCGCTGACCTCGACCTCGCTGTCGATCCCGGTCATCGACGGCCGGCTTGGGCTCGGGACCTGGCAGGGGATCTTCCTCTGGGAGCACCGGCGGACACGGAGCAGCCGCGAGATCCTCATTCATCTGCGCTGAGCGCGATGGATTGGGTGTCGCCAACGGCACCAACCGCGTGGCGCTGTTACTGCAGAACGTAGGCGCGGTCTCAGGCTTCGCGCGCCACGGCGTGGTGAATTGGAGCTTTGCGCGGCGCGTGGTTCCGCCGGCGGTGATCGGTGCCGCGCTCGGTGCGTGGTTGGCGACGATGATCGACGATCTCGCCTGCCGGCGGCTTCGTCCAGGCGGGGGTGGGCTTCATCCTGCTCGCTGGCACGACGCTCGGCGGGCTCGATCTTGTACGGGGCAACGCCGTCAAGGTGCTGTCCGTGCTGGCGTGGACCCTGGTGACGGTACCGGTCTTCGCGTCGGCCGACATGATCCACTGGCAGTTCGGATCGGTCATGGGACTCGGCAATCTCGTCGGCAGCCAGCTTGGCGTGCGCTGGACGGTCCTGAAGGGCAACACCTGGGTGCGGGCGTTCGTCACCGTCGCGATCCTTGCCCTCGCGGTCCGACTCTGGTTCTTTGGCTAGCAGCCCGTGGCAGAAGCGGCGTGGGTCGCGCGGTTGCCTCAGCCGGGTCCCGAGGCGACCTCCGCGGCGCGCATGACGCGCAGGAAATTGAGGCCAGAGTCCCTCTAGCAGGCCGTGGTAGAAGTGTGGTGGGTCTGGCAAGTGGGAGTTACGGGTAAGGGAAAGAAGCAACGAGGAGGCGATGCTGGCGACATCGCGGAGGAGTTGCGACGCTGCCAGTCGCCCGTAAATCCCACTTGCCCGAAGGGTTACGCCGCCAAGGGCGCAGATGCAAGGCGCCGCGACGTCGGCGATGCCAATGCCTAGCGGCTTTGCCAATGAGCTGCAAAAGCAGTATCAAAGGGCAACCTGCTTGATA
>JACZXM010000216.1 GCA_022571615.1 Acidobacteriota bacterium
CCCCCCCAGGAGTGGCCCTGGATGCCGATTCCCTCGGCGTCGATATATCCCTCGTCAAGCAGCATGTTGATTCCCGGCAGCACGCACTTGAGCGCGTCCTTGCCCGGGTAGCCCGGGGTGACGTACTCGATGTCGGGCATCCAGAGCACGTAGCCGTTGGACACGTAGTAGGAGGGGTTGATCGAGGTGCCGGGCGAAGGACTGCGGAACCGGTGCAGCCCCTGGTGCAGCGTCTCGTAGATGTAGACCATGAGCGGGTATTGCTTGTCGGGATCGAAATCCTCGGGCTTGATCAGGATTCCCTTGAGCGGCAAGCCGTCGGAGCTGCGGAAATCGCGCAGCTCGGCCCGACCCCACAGGTAGCGGTCGGTCTGGCTACCAAGTTCGGTGACCTTGCGCACGCCGGTAAGCGCGCTCTCCAGATCGCCGTCATCGGCGAGACTGGCGCCCAGACGCAACTGCCCGACCCACAGATCGGGAAACTCCGAGAAGGTTTGGCGCGTGAACACCATGGTGTCGGCCCCGTCGGCCAGGTCGACGAAGCTCAGGCTCGCCTCTGCCGCCAGCAGGACGGCGGGGGTCGCATCGCCCTCGACACGATCGGCCCAGAAGCTCGTTGCCATGGTCTCCTGATCGGTGGCGCGCAGCAGGACGGGCGTATCGACCGGGACCGCGTCCTGGTCAGGATCGGTCTTGACGGTGCGGAACGACAGGCCGTGCTCGCGGCCGAATCCCTCGGTGATCGTCCGGGCTTCGCCACCTCCTGTCGGGAAAGCCCAGATATCGAACTCGTCGTAGATCAGGACCGCCTGCTCGTCGGCCGTGAACCCCGCGCTCCCGTAGGGCGCGGCCAGATTCGGCGTATCCCAGTCGCGGCGCTCGAACGACACGTCGAGCTGTGCGGTGAGGTCGCGTGTTGTGCCCGCGGCGACGTCGTACAGGAACCAGCGCTGGCCTCCCGACCAACCACCCCTGCCCTCGGAGTCGTAACCGATCCAATCCCCGGCGCCGCCGTACCAGCTCACATACCGTCCATCGGGCGAGAGCGTCGCGTCCCACGACACGCGCTCGGCCACCAGCCTTCGCTCCCCGGTGCGCGGATCGACGAGGATCACGTCCTCGTAAGACCCCTCGTACGAGGCTCGCTTGGCCCAGGCCCGGTCGGTGGTGCCCATCGCTATCGCGCCGTTGTCCGACAGCTCTACGTCCGGCAGATCCTCGTCGGCGAGCTGGACGAATCGACCCTCGGCGATGTGATAGACCGATTCGAATGCCTCGTCGTTCACCTCGTCGGCGATCTCGAGCTGACGCGGCTGCGGGTACGGGTCGTTCCAGTGCCAGAGGTCGAACTTGGCCTTCTCCTCCTCGGACTCCTCTTCGGTGCTCCCGTCGCCGGTTGCTTCGGCATCCGTCTCCGGCTCGGGCTCCGGGCGCTCCTTGATCCCGAACATCACCATGGTGCCGTCGTCGGTGAAGCGGATGGCTTCCTTGTCGCTGACGGCGAATCCGTCCGGAAAGCCCGAGGTAGTCGTATGCGACACCCACACGCTCGCCGCGCTCTCTCCGATCTCCATGCCGTACAGCTCGAACACCGGCTCATCGGCCTCGTAGTCGTTGCGATCGGTCATGAAGGCGATGCGCGTCTGCTCCTCGTTGATCGTCAAGCGCTTGTAGTTACCCTTGCCCATCAGCAGCGCGTGATCGGAGCCATCGGCCAGGTCTCGAGCGTAGACCCCGTCGGTGTCGGGTTCTTCCTTGCTCGAAACGGTGTAAAAGAGCCGCGAGCCATCGTCGGCAAATTGCATCTGCATCACCGAGGCAATGCTCGTCTCCTCGCCGCTGGACAACGACCGCACGGCCAATTCGGTGCCGTAGTCCTTTTCCTTGTCCTTCTCCTTGTCGTCGTTTTCCTCCTCGCTCGGCTCCTCCTGCGCAGGTTCCGGCTTGCTCTCGGTTGCCTCTGGAGCTCCGCCCTCTCCCTCGGCGCTCGGCTCTTTATCGCCCTCCTTCGCCTTGTCGTCCTCGAGCGGCTTGTCCTTCAGATAGGCAAGCCAGCCTCCGGCCTCTTCAGGAAGCGCAAAGCTCTTTACTCGATCGACCGTGACCGCCTCGCCGGTTGCCAGATTCAGGATCCCGAGGGTCTTCTTCGGCATCTGGTCGGGTTTCTTCTCGTCCTTGCGCGCCGCCTTCAGGGCCTCGATGCCGGGCTTGACCAGGTACACCACGAAGCGCGAGTCGGCCGTGAACTCGGCCTCGGCACGACGGACGAACGTGGTCCCGGAGGTCATCCATCCGAGTCCTTGCCGATAATCGCTGCCGGTCTCGAGGTTGCGTACCACCAGCTCAGCGTCGCCCTCACCGGGCACCTCGGCGTACAGGAGCCAGCGGCCATCATCGGACAGCGTGGCACCGCGGAGCGAGCGCCAGGAGTCGTAGACGTCGTGGGTGAGCCGCACCTTGGAGTCCTGTGACCGTGCGGCAGATGTCGTACCGACAGAGGGTCCCAGGAGCAACAAAACGAACAGAACGGCAACCGGGAGCTTGATACTGGAATGACTCACGTTACGCCTCGAAAGCTGCAATGGCCGCCGCGCCTGCACACAGACCTGCGGCGATGGTTGAAACCTGCGAGCGGAGAGTACCAGTTGTGGCGATCCTCGACCCGGCTTCCCAGCGCGGGTGGAGCATCGGATCCCGCGACTCCATCTGGCGCAGGAGGATCGCGCTCAACCTCCGGCGACTACTCGGCGCGCAACGTCTGTAATGGATCCGTCCGCGCCGCCTTGACCGCCGGCACCAGGCAGGCGGCCAGCGCCGCCGCGCCAAGGAGCACGGTCACCGCAACGAACGTCGTCGGGTCGGTCGGCTCGATACCCCACACCAGGCTTTGCATGACCCGCGAGAGCGCCAACGCGCCGCCGAGGCCGAGGCCTAGGCCGATCACGGTTAGCACCAACCCGTGCCCGAGCACCAGCCGGATCACGTTGCCGCCCGCGGCTCCCAGCGCCAGCCGGATGCCCATCTCGCGCTGCCGCTGGCCGACCGAATACAGCATCGATCCGTAGATACCACCGCAGGCGAGAAGCAGCGCCACCACAGCAAAGACACCGAGCAGCATCGACAGGAAGCGCGGCGTCGCCAACGAGGTCGAGACCCGCTGGCGCATGGTGACGATCTCCTCTATTGGCTGATTCGGTTGCAGCGCCCACACCGCCTCGCGCATGCCGGCGACCACGGTCTCGAGCTCGGCCTGGGAGCGAACACCGACATGCAGGTCCCCCAGGAATCCCCCGAAACGGGCGAACGGCACGTAAACCGCGGTCTCGATGTCTTGGCTCAGGCCGTAGTGCTGCACGCCACCGACCACACCGACGACGGTCAACAACTCGTCTCCCAGCACGATGATGCGGCCGACGACATCGTCGGTGCCGAACACCTCCTTGGCGGTGATCTCGTTGAGAATCGCCACCGACGGATCGGCGTTGCTGTCGGCCTCCGTCAGGTCGCGCCCGCGCAGCAGCGGCGCACCCAGCATCTCGAAGTAGCCGGGCGTCACCGGATGGGCGTATGTCACCAATTCCTGCTCGGGTACAGGCGCCGTTTCGTCGCGTATCGAAGTGCGCCAGCAGCAGCGGGTGTTGCCGTAGTGGACAAACGGCAGCGTCCAGCCGGCGGCCGCCGCCTGGGTGCCGGGCATGGAGTCGAGACGCTCCAGAAGATCGTGCACGAACACCACTCGCTCCTCCTCCGTGTACGCGGGCCCGAGCAGCAACGACAGGTCCACGAGTTGCTCGGTCTCGAACCCCGGGTCGACCTGAACCATCGCGATCAGGCTACGAACGAGCAGCCCCGCGCCCACCAGTAACACGAGCGCAAGCGCGATCTCGGCCACCACGAGGGCACCACGGGTACGCCGCCCACCTCGCCCGGTGGTCACGCTCGCGGCACCCTCCTTGAGCAACTCGTTGACGTCGGCGCGGGCCGCCTGCGCGGCCGGAAGGATACCGAACAGCACGCCGGTGCCGACCGAGATCACGAACGCGAAGCCGAGGATGCGGGGATCGACCGCGATGTCCTGCAACCGCGGGATGTTGCCGGGGTTGAGATTCGCGAACAGGTTCACACCGAGGTACGCCAGCGCGATCCCCGCGACGCCGCCGACAACCCCGACCGCGACGCTCTCGGTCAACACCTGGCCGATGATGCGCCCGCGGCTGGCGCCGAGGGCGCCGCGCAGGGCGATCTCGCGACCGCGTTCCATGCCGCGCGCCAGAAAGAGGTTGGCAACGTTGGCGCAGGCGATCAGGAGCATGAATCCGACGGCGCCGAGCAACAGGTAGAGAGTCGCGCTCACCTCCCGAACGGTGGCCTGGCGTAGCGGCACCAGCGGCACGTCGCGCAGCTCACCGTCACGCAAGTAGCGGTTCGGAAATTCCTCGGCACGCTCCCGTGAAAAGGCATCAATCTGCTCCTGGGCCACCTGCACCGTGACGTCATCGCCCAGGCGGCCGGCGACCGACAGGACATGCAGGCCCATGCTGTCGAAAACTTCGGGATCGTTGAGATCGAGCGGCAGGTAGAGGTCGAGCCGATCGCCGACCATGATTTCCGGCGGCTGAAACTCGGGGCCGACGATGCCGGCAACGAGCAACGGGCGGCCATCGATCGTCACCGTATCGCCGACGATTTCCGTGTCGCCTCCCCAACGACGTTGCCAGATCCCATAGCCGAGCACCGCGGCGGTAGGATCGCCGATGAACTCGTCGGCGACGAAGAAACGACCGAGATGTGGCCTCGCGCCGAACATCGCGAAGAACTCGGCGTTGATCCGGGCTCCGTCGATCTGCTCGGGACCGCCATCGCCTGTGATGTCGAACCGTTCGTCCCAGGTCACGGCCAACCTGCTGAACGAGCGGAGACGAACCAACCACTCGTTGACGTCGGGAAAACTGTGCGCTCCCTCGGAGAAGTACACCAGGCGTTGCGGGTCCGGGTACGGGAGGCTGCGCAGCACCACCGTGTCGACGACGCTGAAAATCGTCGTGGTGGCGCCGATGCCCACGGCTAGAATGAGAATCGCCGAGATCGCGAACGCCGGCTTTTTCGCCAGCGTGCGGCCCGCGAACCGGAGGTCTCGCAGCAGCGTCGAGAACAACTCGCGGGTTTCCTTCCTGCGATGGGGAGGCCACCCGCCGGGGGCGACCGTCGTGCGACCTGAGCCGCGACGCTCTTGCCAGTGCTCACCGGCGGCGCAAAAAACGAGGTGGCCCGTCGACCAGGCCAGCAAGAGCCACCCGGCGACGGGGCCACGATCGCGCGCCTCGCGATACATGTCGCAGAAAACGTGGACGGCATCGGCACCGTGCTGGTCGCGCATCGCGCGCGGCAACGCTCGTAGCAGCGCGCCGTATATTCGCACCGCCAGTGGCGTAGGGCGACCGGTCATCGCCACGACCGGGAACCGGGGATGAGATTCTCGGCGCGCGCGGCGTCCGCGAGCGCGGCAAGCCG
Organism: Acidobacteriota bacterium; assembly: GCA_022571615.1. Lineage (GTDB taxonomy): Bacteria > Acidobacteriota > UBA890 > UBA890 > WLXD01 > JACZXM01. The sequence goes on from JACZXM010000216.1 coordinate 5,512, forward strand.
CTGGGCTTCCAGCGCGACTACCTCGCGACCAAACTCGGTGATGGCGTAGCGGAAGTGCACCTTGTTGGTGGCGTCGTCGAGCTGGTCTTCGCGGTCGAGGGAGACGCCCAGGTTGATGCCCAGGGAGATGCCCATGGCAGCAATACCCAGCTCCACGGACTTGATGGTCGTGCCGGTCTGGAGCCTGTGGGCCGCTTCATAAGTTATGAAGGCCCCGGCTGCCAGGAAGGTTCTTCCCATGCGGTATGAATGGGAGACATCCGGCCTTGGTTTTTAACCATTCCATGCAATTATTGCCGCAATAATCGTTCTCTACCTTGAGGGGGGACA
>JACZXM010000217.1 GCA_022571615.1 Acidobacteriota bacterium
TCGCAGGCTAGCTTGTTAGGCAGCTCGTGGCCGAAGTCCGATGGGCGCCGTTGGAGGGATGGCGCAGCAGGGGATCGAGGTCGAGCACGTCCGTTCTGCTGGCCTCCTTACCGCCAAGCCGCCTCGAAAAGCCGGCCACAGCGCCAGGACGTGCTCGACCTCATCCCCTGCTGCGTTCCCTCCGATCCGTCCGAAGATGGGCTGCTACTCAGGACGACGCTCGTCCGCTACACTCATCGTTGTCAATCTGGGAAGGTTCATTTATCCGTGGTGGTTGACCCGTGACCAAGAAAGCGCATCTGACCCGCGAACGCGTGGTCCGGCTGTACCAGAATGATTTCCTGGAGGCGCTGACCCGCGTCCATCCAGCGATTCCGATCACGATCTGGGGGCCCGTGTCCCTGGGCCTGATCTACCTCGGTTACCAGCAGGGTCTCAGCGCCCGAACGGCCCTCCTGCTGGCGTTGCTCGGGGGTTTCGTGTGGACCTTCGTCGAGTACTGCCTACACCGGTGGATCTTCCACTGGGAGCCCAAGGGCAAGCGGCTGCGCGAGTTCTTCTACCCCATGCACCAGCTTCACCACGAGGTGCAGGAATGGGACCGGCTGCTGGCGCCGCCGATGATGGCCGTGCCGCTGGCGCTCGCGCTGATGGGAATTTTCTACTGGTTGCTGGGGACCCCGATCGTGTTCTCGTTCTTTGGCGGCTTCCTCATCGGCTACCTGGGCTACGACTACATCCACTTCTATACCCATTTCGTGCGGCCCAAGAGCGAGCTCGGCAAGGGATTGCGCAGGAGACACCTGCAGCATCACTTTGTCGCCGAGGACCGCTGGTACGGCGTTAGCTCGCCGCTCTGGGACTACGTCTTCCGAACCCACGTCCCCAAGACTCAGCGCCCCTACCAGGCTGGAAAGCTGACGGAATAAGTCGCCGCGGGGCCCTCTTCAGGCCGAGAACGAGTGACCGCAGCCACAGGTTCCCTTGGCGTTCGGGTTGGTCACCGAAAACCCGCTGCCCATCAAGCCGGAGCGGAAGTCCACCTCGCAGCCTTGCAGATACGGAAGGCTGAACGAGTCGACCAGAATCTCGATGTCTCCCTGCGGCATGCGCAGATCGCCTTGCTTGCACTCATCGAAGGTGAAGCCGTACTCGAATCCGGAGCAACCACCACCCTGCACGAAGATCCGCAGCATCTTGCCACGGGCCTCGTCGAGGGTATCGAGGAATTCCCGAATCTTGGTGACCGCGGCCTCGGTAAACACGATCGGTCGGTCGCTGCCGGCAAGCGGCTGCGAACTGGCCTCATGCGTCTGGGTACCGGAGTCCATGCGGGCGCTCCTTGGCGACAGGGGTTCTCGATGAATCAAGCTGAGAGTCCAGCATAACCGGCGACTGTGCACGCGACAAGACGCATCACACTTGCACCACGGCCTGCCGGCCTGCTAGCTATCGTGATGGCGGAGCTCCAGCTCCGCGAGCCGCGCCAGCGCGCGCGGCGCCACCAGCGGGCCGTCATGATGATGTAGCCGGCCCCCGGCGCGGCCGGCGGCCAGCCGCAGCGCGAGTCGGGCGGCTTCAAGATCCGGCTCCGGTCCGGAGCTCAGCGCGACCCCGCGCCAGTAATCCACCGCCGACTGCCCGAAAGGCAGGTCCTCGGGAGCGCGCACGGCCGCCAACCACTCGGCCGCACGCTCCCATTGCGCCCCTTGCATCAGGATCAGGGCTTGGTCGAGCTCGGCGACCCATGCCGGGGTGGTCGCATCGGCCCGCGCGATCTGGGCCGCGGCCGCGGCCCAGATCACCGCGTTGAGCCGCTCGCTGCGGAGGGTGGCAATCGACTGTGGGCTCGACCCGAGGGTGAGTCTGGCAACAGCGATCGAGGCACCGCGACCGTACTGCAGCGTCCTGCCCGCGAACGGTTCGGTAGCCCCCAGTAACTGCTGCAGCTCGGCCACGCCGGTGACCTCGACTCCATCGACGGTCCGGATCTCGTCGCCAACCTTGAGCCCCGCCATCGCCGCCGGCCCCGTCGGCTCGACCCATACGACGGTCGGTCGCCCGCTCGACCCGTTGTCGATGAGTGTGGCGCCGAACCATGGACGGGAACGCGGTAGCGGTTCGCGCAGCTGCGTCGTCAGCATGCCGAGACGCTCTTGGTCATCGACCGCCAGCCGTACCCTTTGCGGCCGGGCCGATCCGGGCGGGGCCGACCATAGCCACAGATCGAAGACTCCGGGTGGGGTTCCTTCAGGCACAGTGGCGAGCATGAACAACGAGCCGGATGTTTGCGTCGCGACCTCCTGCTGGAGGCGTGCCCAATCGACCGCCTCGCGCAGCTCCTCGGGATCCCCAGTGCCCATCTCCGACCGCCGCAATCCGGCAATCTGCTCCAGGGATCCATCGCCGCTGCGGTCCAGAACGAACCAGCCATCGATTCGTTCTATGCGGGTCAGCAACGCCGTGCGCACCGCATCTCGGTCTAGGTCGTCACCGCCGACCACCCCCACGAACACCAGGCCAGGCCGTAAAGCGACGTCCAGGCGGAGCGTTGCTCCATCCTCGACCACCAGGTCGGACTCGTAGATCCCTGCGGCGCCGTGCCGGATCACCAAGCGATATGACCCGACCGGAAGCTCGATCCGGGCACTGCCTTCTCTACCCCGGCTTGCCGCCAAATCCGCCTGCCATTGAAGCGGAGGCGACTCGCCATCCATCAGCACCTCGGCCGCGCGCGGGACGCCGCGCAGCAGCACCACGCCCATCGAGCGGTCGAGCCGCACGGTCCCGAGGTCGTAGTCCATCAGATCCGGGATTTCGATGCGCTGTCGAAACGGTCGATGGTCCGGGAGGGTGATCTCGATCTCATGCCAGCCGGGCAGCAGCCCCTCGATTACGATCGACTCGGAAGCCTCCTCGCCGCCCGCCTGACCGAGCGCCGCGACGGTAACACCGATCAGATCGTCATCGATCACCAGCGTGGCACCGGCTGGCTGCGTCGCCAGGCGGATCGTGGCGCTGGCTCTTTCCAGCTCGATGCTGACGCCCTCAGTCCGGTTGGACCGAACCCGAACCGTCTCGGTCCGGCCGGCGAATCCGGGGTTGTCGGCGTAGATGTTGTGCTCACCAGCCAGCACCGGCAAGATGTCCGGCAGTGGGTCGACCGGCTGCCCGTCCACAAGCACCCGCGAATCGGCCGGGAACACGCTGATTTGAAGGTATCCGATCTTGCGCTGGCGGCGCCCCGCGAACCGGGCCACCAGCTCTCGCGGCACGTCGTCGGAGGACATCTCGAACCGAGGATCGAGCTCGACGATGCGGTCCAGATCGGCGTCGATGCCCTTGCGGGCCCCAGTGCTCCAGCGGCCGATGACCCTGTAGGTGAGACTCCGAAACAGCAGCAGCCGCAATCGCTCGGGGATATCGTCACCGCGCTCATCGATGCGCTCGATGACGCGATCCACCAGCGGCACCGCGGCCTCGTGCTCACCGGCTCGGAACAGCCTCTCGGCGCGGGCGAACAGCACCTGAATCCTGCTGTCGGTCTGAGCATGTGCCCACATCGACGGGGTGAGCGCCATGGCCAGCAGCCACGCGGCGAGCACCGTGCCTGCCGACCGACCGCGGGCAAGGCTGCTGCACCTCATTGCACGACATAGACCGCAGATGCGCTGCGATCCGCCACGTACAGTCGGCCCTGGCCGTCAACCGCGATGTCTCGTGGCCCGCGCAGCGCGACACCTCCCGGTAGCGAGGGCCCGAGACGAGCGATTCTTCGCCCCTGTTCGTTGAACACCTCGATGGTGCGCGCGTCGCGATCGAGAACGTAGATATTGCCCAGCCAGTCGACCTCGACGGATTCGGGACGGCGCCAGGCCGATGACACGACACGCCCTTCACGGGTGCCGTCGGCACGGAAGCGAACCACGGCGCGGCTGGAGCGATCCAACAGGTACAAGCGACCAGAGGCATCGACCGTCAAGTCGACGGGTTGCTCCAGCTCCCGAGTTACTCGGTTCGCGTACTCACCCTGCGGGCCGAAGTGCAGGATCCGCCGCGGGCTGGAGTCGAGCAGGTACCAGTGTCCGTCTAGCGTCCGGGCGCCGGCCTGAAGATCTTTCACCGGTGCCGGCTTGCCCCGGTCGCCGGCAAGGAAACCGAGGTGACCGCCCCCGAGCGCAATGACCCCGGCTCGCCGCGTCGGCAGATACGGCAGGCCGTCCGGCCCCCACCAGGGGCGAGTGTGGTCGTTGTACCGCAGCCGGCTGTGGTTGGCGTGCGAGGCGTCGATTAGCAACACCGAGGGCAGGCCCTCGTCCACCACCAGCAACTGCCCGTCGGCGGCCGCGGCAAGCGAAACCGGCCGATCGAACTCGAGCCCGGAGATTGCCAGTGCCCGGGTGCTGGTCCAAAGCGGTTGGTCCAGCGGCGGCCGCAGGCGAAACCGAGCGATCAGGGTCAGGCGGCGGCGCGCCTCCTCGGCAGCCGGTACGTTGGCGTCCGCAGCGCCGAGCTCGGCTGCGGTCACCACCCGCTGCATCATATCGGCCGCCGATACCCAATCGCCCCCGGCGAGCACCACTGTGGCCAGACCCAGACGCGCCCGGCCAGTCCAGAACGAGGGCGGCTCCTGCTCCAGCACGCCGACGTATTCTGCGCCCGCCAGGGCTCGCTCGCTCGATCGCCATTGAATGTCGCCCAACCGCACGCGCGCTGCCGCACGCCACACCAGCTGCGGGTATTCCGCCGCCGTGTACTCCTTGATGACGCGCTCGTAGCTCGCCCGGGCCTGCTCGACGCGGCCGACTCGCAACAGGTTCTCGGCCTCAGCGAAGATTGCCTCCGCCTGCGCGACGCCGCCCGCCAGCTTGCCACCGGCGACGGCGGCCGTGGTCGTGAACGCGACCGCGGCGATGGCGGCCAACGCCAGCAACCCGCCGCCGAGCAGCCCGCGCGCTATCCCTCCCGACATGCCACCACCACGGCGGTTATGTTGTCCTGCCCGTCGCGCTCGCAGGCGTGGGAAACGAGGACACGGGCTGCTTGCTCGGCGACCGGATTCTCTCGGATCAGAGCCATCATGTCCTCCGGGCCGCAGCCAGGAGTCAGTCCGTCCGAGACCAGGACATAGATGTCATCAACCGACACGTCCGCCTCCACCAGATCGACTTCGATTTCGTCCCGAATGCCGAGACAACGGCTCAGTATGTGCCGCATCGGATGGTGGCGCGCATCCTCGGTGCTCAGCGCACCTCCTCGCACCTGCTCCTCCACGATCGTGTGATCCCGCGTCAGCTGTTCGATCTGGCCATCGCGGATGCGCCAGGCCCGGCTGTCACCGACATGCGCCAACAGCAATCGACGTCCGTAGATCAACACCGCGGTCAGCGTTGTGCCCATGCCTTGCCGCTCGGGATGCGCGTCGGCGTCCTCGAGGATGCGCAGGTTGGCGCGATCGAACGCCTCCAGCAGCGAGTCCAGGCTCGGAGCCACACCCAGCTCGTGCACCCGGCCCAGCTGCGCCCCTAGCACCTGCACCGCAAGGCTGGAGGCGTGCTCGCCGGCCTGGTGGCCGCCCAGCCCGTCGGCAACCGCGTACAGCCCTAGGGCTAGATTCACCAGATAGGCATCCTCGTTGTGATCCCGCACCTTACCGATGATCGAATGCACACCGGCATCGATCTCGAAAGGGGTGCTCCAGGCGTTCTCGCTCATCGCTGCGCCGGGCTCATGGGTGGGCGTGAAGCTGGCATCTTGTTTCGGTCAGGCCATGTCTGTCAATGCTGCTATGCTAGCGGGCGCACCGCTCGAGCGGATA
>JACZXM010000218.1 GCA_022571615.1 Acidobacteriota bacterium
ATTCCCAGTGGGGGATCCAGGAGTTCGCGCGGGTGATGGCCGGTATGCTCAAGCGGGTGGCTCCCCTCAGCTACGAGGCGTGGCTCGACTACAACGTGGGCGCCGAGCCTATGAGCCGAGCCGAGATGACGGCGCTGCGCCACCTCCTGGAGGGCGATGACGACGGGATACGAGCCAGCTCGGACACCGCGGGTCTCACGCCCGACGAGCTCAAGGACATGGGGCTCTCCGGTCGCGAGATCCGGGAGCTGATCGAGAAGCTCCAGCCCAGTGAGGTGCCCGACTACGACCTGGATCTCTCGACGATGCGTCCGGCCGAGGAAGTGGCGGCCGAGATGGAGGAGGCGGTTCCTGGCTCGTTCGAGTAGACGGAACCCCGAGTGACGCCCCGCCGATCGGCGAAGGTACGAGTGGGGCTCCTGGCCCTGGTCGTCGCCGGCCTCTCCTCCCTTCACCCCGGGGGCCTGAAGGGCCAGGAGGCATCCCGCTGGCTTCCGGGCTTGCGTCCATTCGAGCCCCTCGTCGCGGCACCCCGCGAAACGCAGTTCCGGGGCTCCTTGGTCCTCGCCGCTCGACCCGACGCCTTGGACTACTTGGGACGTAACGTCGAGGCGGAGGTGGTGATCGGTCACAGCGTGGCGGTTCTGCGGGTGGACGACGGCACCACCAGCGAGCGCGCGGTGACCCTCGGCTTCGAGCTGGGCGTCTTCTCTCGCTTCTTCATGGAGAGCTCGCAAAAGGACCTGATCAACGTCGACTACCGGGTGGGCATGCCCATCTCCATCCGGCACGATGACTGGCAGCTCAGGATCACGCTCCGGCACATCAGCTCCCACGTGGGAGACGAATACCTCGTTCGCTTCCCGGAGACGGTGGTCCTGAAGGAGAACCAGCTCCTGCAGCAGACCAGGGACGGCGTGGAGGGACTGTTGGCACGGACCTTCGGCTCGAGTGGGCGCATCTACGCCGGCGGCGACTTCAACTTCCACATCAACACGGAGGGCTCGAGAGCGGTCTCCACGCCGAGGGAGACGAACAGGCGGTCATCGCCGTAGACGTCCGGAGAGCCGGGCGGCTCCCCGTCCACCGGCACGATGCCGGTACCCTCCTTGCCCGTCGATTCGGCAATCAGCTGTTCGAGCCAGGCGCCGAACGCGCGTATCTCGTCGGGAAACAGGAGGGTGAGCTTGTCCCGGCCCGCTCTTGCCGCCTCGCCGATGAGAGCGCCTAACCAGAGCCCAGGGTTGTCCGCGACGGGTACGCAGTCCGCGCAGGCGACGGCCATCTCCTCAGCCGAGTCCAGCAGCGCGTCCAGGTCGATGCCCATCAGCACCATTGGCACGAGGCCAAAATACGACAGCACCGAATACCTGCCTCCAACATCCGCGGGGTTAAGCCACACTCGCGCATATCCCAGCTTGCGCCCCTTCTCGTGCAATGGAGTCCCGGGATCGGTGATGGCAAGAAATCGGGCTCCAGGCTCCTCCAGCTCGGCATCGGCGCGCGCGAAGAAATAGTCGGCCAGTGCCAAGGTCTCCACCGTAGTTCCCGACTTGCTAGCGACGATAAAGGCGGTCTTGTCGATCTGCACCCGCGCGGCTACCGCGGCCACGGCTCGCGGCACAGTGGTATCGAGCAACGTGAAATCGGACACTTCGTAGGCAAGGCGACAGGTCTCGGCGCCCAGGCTGCTGCCGCCCATACCGAGCATCACCACCGGAACCGCGGATCTCTCGCCGGGGCCACGGTGCCCCAGCACCGGGAGAGCCTCCTCCTGCATGGTCTGGTGGAGATACAGCCACCCGAGCCGATTGCGCACTGCACTCTGCTGCTCGGGATCTGACGCCCACAGGCTCGGGTCGGCATCCCACAGACGCCGCACGAATGCTCCATCCAGCAGCGCCAGGTTCGCTTCCACCGGTCCGGTCAACGGACCCAGTCGATACGTCACCTTCTCCCACGCCGGTTGTCGGCCGGTCTCGCGCCACGCTTCGATGCGGTTGAACAACGCCTCCATGCGCTCGGTCGCGCGCTGTATCCTGGCGCTCTGGAGCTGGTGCGCCAGCTGATCGAGGTCGATGGCGGCCTCGGACAGATCGGCGAGAACCTCGAGCGCCTCGTCGTCGCCGCCGGCCAGCCGGGCCGCAACCTTGCCCTGGCGTCGAAACGCGGCGAGCACCGAGCGCGAGGCAACGGCAATGGTGTCCGGCCCGACGAGCTCCTCCAGGTACTCTACCTCGCGACGGGCCGGATCCCCGGTGCGTAGCCCCTCCCAGGCCAGACGCAGCACCTGCGCGCCGCCGCCCGCAAGCTCCCTCCAGCGCGTGCTCGTTGTCACCTCCTGAACCGTTCCCCAAGCTCGCCTGGCCACCGCGATCGCCGCCCTCCCGATCAACGGCTCGAGCACGTCGCGCTCGCCCGGTCGATCGACCGATCCGCGGCGCAGCAGCTCGTCGACGGCAACGTCAATCCGCACCAAATTGACTCCGGCCGCGACTCGAACGTCGGACAGACGTCCGCCCGCCGCGCGCAGCAGCTCGAGTCCGCGCAAGAAGGCACCGAGGACTCCCTCTACCTGCTGGGTCGAAAACACGTGCGCCAGATAAACGCTGCCCCCGCTCGCGATGATGCGCTCCGCGGCAAGCAGACCTTCGGCGCTCGCCGGCAGCTTGAGCATGACGTTGGCTGCACCCACCGCCTCGGTCAGCCATTCCCACCAGGCTACGACAGCAGGCAACTCAAGCCCCACGTAGCCCGGGGCATCGACAGCGACCCAGCCCTCCTCGCCAGCGCTACGCTCGTGAAGCGGCTGCAGGGTCTGGCAAACTCTGCGCACATCGACCGCGATCAGCTCGTCGACGATGGCGCGGGCGTCGGGCAGTGTGGCCAGCAGCCCGGCGAGTTGGTCGCTGTAGTCGCTGCGGCTCGAGACCAGGTCGACGAACAGATCCACGTCGAAGGAGACGCCGGACACGCCGTCCTGTTTGATCAGCCGCTCTAGCTCTCCGCTGGCAGTCAACCGAGGCCGGAAGTAGTCGAGCCACAAGCTCTGTCCGTGGCGTCCGAGGGATCGGGTGGCCGGAAGATCGCGACGGCCTCTGACTCCGCTTGGCATGTCGCTCAACTTGCGCTCAGCTCTCCCGTTTGCCGAACCGCTCCGAGTGCGGGTGTGATCACTGATCCGTGGCCGTGGCCTGCTGCAGCAGCGCGCGGGCTCGGGCTACGACGTTCTCGATCGTGAACCCGAACTTCTCCATATTGACCGAGCCTGGGGCCGAAGAGCCGAAGCGGTCGATGCCAATCACGTCGCCATCATCACCGACGTAACGGCGCCAGCCGAGCGTGACCCCCGCCTCGATCGCCAGCCGGCAGCGAACCGAGGATGGCAGCACCGAATCCCGATACTCCTGGCTCTGGCGGTCGAAAAGCTCCCAGGAAGGTAAGCTCACCACACGCGTGCGCACGTCCGACGCCGCCAGCAATTCGGCCGCGCCGACGGCCAGCTGCACCTCCGACCCAGTGGCCAGCAGGATAATGTCCGGATCCTGGTCCTGGTCGGCCTGCACCAGCACGTAGCCGCCTCGGCAAAGCGAGCGGGTATGCTCGGCGTCGAGCACCGGCACCTTTTGCCGGGTGAGCGCCAAGGCCACCGGGCCGCTCTCCTGGATGGCCACCTTCCAGGCCTCCCGCGTCTCGTTCGCGTCGGCCGGGCGGATCAAGACCAAGCCCGGCATCGCCCGCAGCGATGCCAATTGCTCGATCGGCTGATGCGTCGGTCCGTCCTCGCCCAGCCCGATGCTGTCGTGGGTGTAGACATAGATCGTCGGCAACTTCATCAGCGCCGCCAGGCGCACAGCAGGCCTCATGTAATCGTTGAAGATCAGGAAGGTACCGCCGTACGGCCGGACCCCGCCGTGCAACGCCAGGCCGTTCAAGATCGCTCCCATGGCATGCTCACGAACCCCGAATCGGATGTTGCGGCCAGCGTAGGCATGGCGCGAGAAATCGGGGCTGCCATCGATGAGGGTCTTGTTGGAAGGCGACAGGTCCGCCGAGCCCCCGATGAGCTCGGGCAACCGTCTCGCCAGCGCGTTGAGCACCTTGCCCGACGCCGCCCGCGTCGCCAGCGGCGCGTCCTCGGGCTGGAATCGAGGCAGGTTCGCATCCCAATCGGGTGGCAGCTTCGCTTCGAGACGTCGTTGCAGCTCGGCGGCCGATTCGGGGCGGGCCGATTCGTACGCCCGCATGCCCTGTTGCCACGCTCTCTGGGCTGCCTCGCCCCTGGGTACCGCTTGGCGGTAGTGCGCCAGAACCTCCTCTGGTACTTTGAAGGGCTCTTGCGTCGTCCAGCCCAGGTTTTGCTTGGTGAGCTCGAGCTCTTCGCCGCCGAGCGGTTCTCCGTGCGCCGACGAGGTGTTTGCCTTGTTCGGACTGCCCTCGCCGATCCGGGTCCGAACGGCGATCAACGACGGCCTGAGGCCTTCCGCCTTGGCACTCGCGATCGCGGCGTCGATCGCTTCCACATCGGTGCCGTCGGCCACCACTTGCGTGTGCCAACCGTAGGCGTCGAACCGCGCCGGTACGTTCTCGCTAAAGGCCAGCTCGCTCGGCCCGTCGATGGTGATCTTGTTGTCGTCGTACAGAACGATCAGCTTCCCGAGCCCGAGGTGGCCGGCGATCGATGACGCTTCGGACTGCACGCCTTCCATGAGATCCCCATCGCTGGCAATCACGTAGGTGAAGTGATCCACCGGGGCGTGGCCCTCGACGTTGAACTCGGCTCCAAGGTGCGCCTCCGCCAGAGCCATGCCTACCGCGTTGCCCAATCCCTGGCCGAGCGGACCGGTCGTGGTCTCGACCCCCGGGGTCTGCCCGAATTCCGGATGGCCCGGGGTAGCGCTGCCCCACTGCCGAAACCGCTTGATCTGCTGCATCGGCAGATCGAAGCCACACAGGTGCAGCAGCGCGTACAAGAGCATGGAACCGTGGCCAGCCGACAGCACGAAGCGGTCCCGGTTCGGCCAGGCGGGATCGCGCGGGTTGAACCTCAGGTGTCGGGTCCACAGCGTGTAGGCCATCGGCGCGGCACCCATCGGCAATCCGGGGTGCCCCGAATTGGCCACCTGCACCGCTTCCGCTGCGAGAATGCGCAGGGTGTTGATCGCCAGGGTTCGCAGATCTGTAGTGGTCGACGTCAGGATTGCCATGTTCTCCGTCGAGGGTTCCGGTGGGCGTTGGCATCGTGCTGCCCCACGCCCGCCGAGGCACCCCTCGTCAGCCGTCGACCGGACAGCAGTGGCCGCAGTTTAACAGCACCCGACGGCGCTGCTGGTCCGCCACCGGAGCCCGGAACGCCGCAGAATGGTGTTCGGAATCCGCTTCCGCCTTGCTAGGATTCCCTAGTAGCGAAGAGTTTTTCGTCACAGAGGGTCGAGCAGGCCGTGGTGGAAGTGTGATGGGTCTGGTTATGCCGCCAAGGGTAAAACTCTGGGTATTGCTCGCCCTGCTTGCAGCCGCCGCCGCGTGCGCTGGCCCGGTAGCTCCGTTCGAGCTCACCTACACCGTATTCCCGACCGCCGAAGGCGCGGATATCCTGATCGAGGTCGAGGGCGGACCCGCAGCTGAGGTCTGGGTCGGCTTCGCCGTCGGACCCGGTGCCAGCGGCAGTCTGGTGGATCGCGTCCATTCTGTCGAAGCGCGCTCGATCGATGGCCACGCGCTACCGCTGACCGCGTATGGTCAGGCCGGGTTTCGCGTCGATGCGCCGCGCGGCCCCTGGACGCTAAGCTACTGCCTGGATCTG
>JACZXM010000219.1 GCA_022571615.1 Acidobacteriota bacterium
AGCTGGATGACAGCAACCTAGTGGCGCGCCGATTGATCCGGTTCCGCCACCTGCTCGTCGCATCGCCTGAGTACCTCGAGAAAGCGGGCTCTCCGAAGCACCCACGGGATCTTGACGATCATCCATTGATTGCGTTCAGTCGCTGGTTTGGTGAACCGGTGTGGCATCTGACTGATGGGAAGAAGGTGGAGAAAGTGCCGGTGAAGTCCGGCTTCTCCATCAACGATTACGACGGGGTCCAGAGAGCGCTGCTCGATGGTTCAGGCATCGGAGAAATTCCTTCCATCGTCTACGGCAAGCAACTTCAAGCGGGACGACTGGTGGAGGTGATGCCGAACTGGCACTTCGAACCCGTGACCCTCTCGGCCGTGTACTCGGCGCGTCTGAATCTGTCTCGCATTGTTCGTCTGTTCAAAGATTTCTGCGTCGAGCACATCGAAGGGCTCGTTCCGCACGTGAAGCTCTAGCAGGCCGTGGTGGAAGTGTGGTGGGTTACGCCGTCAAGGGCGCGACCCATTCTGAGACATTCGTTTCGCCTTCACCTGCGCGCGCCAACCCGACGCGGATACCAGTTCCTGATCGCGGCGCTGATCTCGTCGGGCTTGTCTTCTTGTATGAAGTGCCCCGCGTTCTGAAGGAGCACGGTCTGGTGATTAGGAAAGATGTTCTCGAAACGTGTGCGTTCAGGTTTTTGGAAGGCGAAATCATCGAGACCCCAAACGATCAGCACGGGCTTGTTGGACAGGCTTGTCAGGCTCTGATAAACGCTGGCAAGGAAAGGCTCGGCTGCTGCAAGTTGCCGTGGGGCGATATGAGTCACCGCGCGGCTACTACGCTCGTGAAACGGTGCCAGATACATAGCTCGAACCCCGTCTTCCAAAGGTGTCACAACACCCCTCCACATGAAGAAGCGGGTCGCTCCATTGAAACCCCACGTTATCGACCGGCCGACGAGTCCGCCCATGATGGCGCTGAAGATTCGTTGTCCGGTGCGTTCAAGTGGCCAGGCCCACGTGTTGCCAATAACGAATCCGGCTACTCGTTCCGGGTGACGGATGGCGAAATCGAACCCGATCGGCCCGCCCCAGTCCTGGACCATGATGGTGATGTCGCGCAATTCCAGGCGGTCGACGAACTCCGCGACTATCCTGCTGTGTTCGGCTGGCGTGAAACCGTTGCTGGTCGGTCCGGTTGACTGGCCAAAACCAGGATAATCTAGGGCGACACATCGGAAAGCGTTCCTTAGGTTCCCGATGATGTTGCGGTACAAGAACGACCATGTGGGATTACCATGCAGGAAGAGCAGAACCGGCCCCTGACCCTCGTCGACGTAGTGAATACGGGCACCGTGTTTCAGAGACACGAACCGCGATTCGAAAGGGAACAGGGACCTGTCGATCTCGAATCTCGGTTCCCGCGAAGCAGCGCGTTTGTTGATCATCCGGTAGCTCCGACGCCGGGGCGATCGGCGCCTGCTCGCCTGGGACGCTCCTCGGCGTGGGCCACCACTGCGCCGAACACTCTCGCGCTGAGCCTACGGGGCTGGAGCCGCGTGGACCAGGCGATGAGCCGATGCACGAGGCCCGGCGTGACCGTGCGCTTGCGACCGAGTGCTACGAGCGCACGCTCTGCCACGAACCGGGGCTCTAGTGAGAGCGCGAGGCCGAGGGAAGAGAGCTCGACGAGCTCCGTCCGCATAAAGCCGGGTGCGAGGGCGAGGACGTCGACGCCCCCGGACCGGAGCTCCTCGCCGAGCCCTTCAGCCAACACCAGGTTGTGGGACTTGGTCGCGGCGTAGTGGCTCCAGCCGGGCACACCGGCGAGGCCGACGATCGACGCGACGAACACGATGCCGCCGCGCCCGCGCGATCGCATGAGCCGCCCAAAGTGGTGGGCCAGGACGAGCGGGGCACGGACGTTCAGGTTCAGCGCGGCGAGCTCGGTGTCCAAGTCATGTTCGAGGAACGGGCCGCTGGGCGCGATCCCGGCGTTGTTGATCAGCAGACCGACGTCGAGGTCTCCCGTCGCCTCCTCGATCACGTTGAGGAAACCGGTCTCGGACAGGTCCGACGGCACGACCCGCGTCTCGACCCGGTGGTCGAGATGGAGCTCCGTGGCCAGAGAGCGCAGGCGCGCCTCGCGCCTCGCGACGAGCACGACGTTGAGGTCGGCCGCGGCCAGGCGCCGCGCGAAGGCGGCGCCCAGCCCGGAGGAGGCGCCGGTCACAAGCGCCCAGGGGCCGTAGTTGGTTCGTATCGAGGTCATTGGACACCTCCTGTTCCTTCTCGGTAGGCGCAGAGTTCAGGCGGCCGGGGCCGTCTGGACATTGCCGGTCACGAAGAGCGAGCGGGCCTCGCGCACGAAGTCCTCGAGCGCGATGGGCGGGCGTCCGCCGACGCGCTCCACCACGTCGGTCTCGGCGCTAAACACGCCCCTCTGGTGATCCTTGGCGACTTCGGCCAGGTGGACGGCGAGGTATTCAGGGATACCGACGCGTTCCACCAGGATCTCCTGCCACGCTTCCACGGGCAGATCGACGTATGTGACCTCCTCGCCGATTTCGCGCCCGATCACGTCGGCCATCTCCTGCAGCGTCAGGTTGCGCGGACCTGTTACGACCAGGCGGGCGCCGACATGCGGCTCCGGGTCGGCCAACACGCCCGAGATCACGCGGGCGATGTCCGCTGCGGCTACCGGCGCGTGCCTCTCCTGACCGTACGGCAAGTAGAGCTTGCCCTCGGTGGCGACCGACTGCGCGCCGAAGAGCACGAGCATCTCGGCGAAGAACGTGGGCTTCACATGTACGGCGCCAATGTCCGCCCAGTCGAACAGGCTCTCGCTGAGCCAGTGGGCGCGGGCGAGCGGGCTGGTCGCTTCCTCGCGTGCCGAGATCTGGGACATGTTCACCAACGCGCGGACCCCAGCGTCCTTGGCCGCCACGGCCATGTTGCTTGCGGCCAGCAGAAGGTGCGGCAGCTGCGGCGGGTAGCAGAAATACACGCGCTCGACCCCCGCGACGGCTGCCCGGACGGACTCGAGATCGTGGAGGTCGCCAACGACGATTTCGGCCCCCAGCGCTTGCAGGCGCGCCGCGCGCTCATCGATACGGCGAACCATCGCGCGCACCGGGAAGCCGCGCTCGAGCAGTTGCTCCACGACGGGCGCCCCGGTCTTGCCCGCGGCGGCCGTGATCAAGATCTTGGGATAGTTCGACATCGCTGTGGCTCCCTCCGCCCGGGTCTCCCGGGCTCTCGTGCTCGGGCGGAGTTGGCGCCTCTGCGCGTTTCTCCGTGTTCGAGCAATTGTTATATGTATATACACGTATTTGGGCAAGAAAAGCCATCATTCGCCCTTTAGGCCGTTTACGACGAGCCGCGTGCTGGCGACCAGCTCGTCCATGGCCGCGGCGCCGAGACGGCGTCGAACCTGGCGGTGGACCGCCAGCCACAGTGGGTACGCCTTCTCGATCTGTCGCTTGCCCTTGGCGGTGAGCAGCAGCTCGCGCGTGCGCCGGTCGCCGCCGGGACGGCTGCGGATCAGACCGTCCCGCTCGAGCGGCCTCAGGCTGCGGGTGAGGGTGGTGCGATCGATCGCGGTCGCCTCGGCAAGCTCGTTGACCGTCGTCGCCGCGCGGCCTCGCAGCACCGCCAGGAGAGGCAGCTGGGTGGCGCGCACCCCGGACGGTCGGAGTGCATCGTCGTAGAGTTGCGTCACCGTGCGGGCGGCCTTGCGGAGGTTGAAGCAGGCGCAAGATGCGAGTTGCCCGACCTGCGCCGGACCGACCGTGGTGTTCTTTGCGTTCGGCATAGATACGTGTATATACGCATACTTGGTTGGTGTCAAGCTTTTGTTGCCTTTCCGATAAAATGAATATAAGGTATTCATTATGAGGAAGGCGCCAATTGGGGAGCTCGAACAACTTGTTCTGCTAGCAGTCCTGCGGCTTGGATCGAACGCCTACACGGTCGCGATTCGAGAGGAAATCGCCCTGCTTGCTGAGCGCCGGCTGAGCCGCGGCGCCATTTACGTCACACTCGAGCGTTTGGAGCGCAAAGGACTGCTCGAGTCCTATTTCGGGGAGCCTAGCCGCGAACGCGGCGGCAAAGCGAAGAAGTTTTTCCGCCCAAGGCCCGAAGCCATACGCGCACTCGAGCAAAGCCAGCGGGCGCTGCACGCGATGTGGGAGGGCATCGACCTGGCCGGGGAGCAGCGCTGACGATGCCGGACTGGATGCGCCGCTTCGTCGCCCTCTTGCTGCGTGGTGCGGTCTCCTCGCGCTCCGCCGATGCCATCTGGGGCGACCTCATCGAGGAATCCAGAACCTCCGCGGACGACGCCGGATCCCGTGTCCCCCGCGCCGCATGGCTGCTGTACCAGAGCTTTCGAATTGCCGCGCTCCTTCAATTTGAGCGACTTCGGGTTCGACGCTCCAGCGAGCCAAATCACTCCAACAAGCTACGCCCCCCGACCGGCTCGCCGAGAACCGCCGGCGATGGAGGAACCATGCAGGGATTCGCTCAGGATTTTCTCTTCTCTCTTCGTGTCATTCGCCGCAGGCCCCTGAGCGCAGCGATCATCGTTGCGATGCTGGCGCTGGGCGTCGGCGCCAACGCGGCGATCTTCAGTGTCGTCAACGGCGTGCTGCTGCGGCCCCTGGCGTTGCCGGAGCCCGATCGACTGGTGATCCTGTTTGAAGAGAACGAGCCGGAGGAGATGTTCTTCCAAAGAGTAGCTCCGCCGAAGCTCGACGACTGGAAGGCGCAGGCAACGAGCTTCGATCAACTCGGAGCGCTGAGTCCCACGGCCGTCAACTTGAGCGGCGACTTCGACCCCGAAAGGCTCGCGGCGAGTGAAGTGTCGGAGGGGTTGCTTGAAGTGATCGGTCTAGCCCCGCAGCTGGGTCGACCATTTCAACCCGAGGAGTACGTACAGGGCGCCGACCAGGTGGTGCTTCTGTCCGATTCGCTTTGGCGCCGGAAGTTCGGTGGCGCTGCCGACATCGTCGGCAAAACAGTGCAGCTCAAACAGCAGCTTCGCCAGGTCGTCGGCGTGATGCCGCCCGTTCAAGAGGATCTCGGACTGGGTGATGCGGTCATGCCTTTTTCTGAACGAATCGATAACCGCGAGATCCACTTTCTGCGGGTGCTCGGGCGCATGCGGGACGGTGTTAGCGTCAATGAGGCGCAGACCGAGATGGACGGCATCGCCGCGCGACTCGCGCAGGCGTATCCGGGCACGGATGCGAACTGGGGCATCCTCGTCGTTTCGCTGCACGAGCAATTGGTCGGTGAAGTCGCCACCGCGCTTGGGGTGCTCCTGGGCGCTGCCGGGCTGGCGTTGCTGATCGCATGTGTGAACATCGTTCACCTGTTGCTGGCGCGCACCGAGCAACGGCAGGCCGAGCTCGCGGTGAGAGTCTCGCTGGGGGCATCCCGCTCGCGGATCGTCCGCCAGCTCGTTACCGAGAGCGTCGTTCTGGGCGCCATCGGTGCCGTCGTTGCGCTCTTTGTCGGGCACTGGTCGATCACCGCTCTGCTGAGGCTGGCACCAGAAGGTCTGGTGCGACGTTCAGTGCCCACCCTCGACCCGGTCGCCGTCGCTTTCGGCCTTTCGCTTTCGATCCTTGCCACTGTTGTCGTCGCACTGATTCCGGCGCTACGCCACAGCCGGACGTTGCCGGCCGCACGCGCGCGCACCACCGGCACAGGCAACCGCTTCCTGCGCCAGGTCCTGGTAGTTCCCGAAATTGCCCTGGCCGTGGTGCTCGTTGTCGGTG
>JACZXM010000220.1 GCA_022571615.1 Acidobacteriota bacterium
AGGGCCGTTTCGACTCCCGGCCTTTCGGTCAGGCCGACGTCGAGGGTCTGGCGACCGCGGTGGCCGACTTCGACGGCGATGGCCACCTCGACGTGGCGACCGCCAACCTGGGCGCTCCCAACCTCATCCACTTCGGCGACGGCCGAGGAGGATTCACCCGAACCACGGTGTTCGACCCGAGGAGCGACAACACATTGTCCGTTGCAGCGGCCGACCTGGACGGAGACGGCATGCAGGACCTGGTGGTCGGTAATGTGGGGTCTCGCAACGCGGTGTTCTTCAACCAGCGCGAGACGGGGGAGTTCCTACGCGCTACGTTCGGCGGTGCCTCCGACGCGACGTATTGGATCGCCATCGGCGACGTCGACAGAGACGGCTTCGCCGACATTGTCGAGGCCAATTCGGGCGGCAGGAACGGTGTGTATCTGAACCGGGCGGCGAATCAGGAACGAGAGATGTCAGCGGTTCGGCTGCTTCCGTGGATGAGCCTACCTCTAGCTCAGCCAAGTAGGGCAGCGTGGCCCGGCTCCGCCGCCACTCGCCGAAGCCAGTTGCCAACAGACGGATAGTCGCCAAGGCCAATACCGGCCTCGTCGGCCACATGGGTGTAGGCGTACAGAGCAATGTCGGCGATCGTGAACCGTTCGTCGACGAAGTAGCAGTGCTGTTTCAGGTGTCGCTCCATCGCCGCCAGCGCCCTGCGACCTCCCTGTTGTCTAGCGGCTACGATCTCGGCATGCTGCCCCGCGTCAGGAGCGTAGTGCAACAAGTACCGCGCCACGGCGATGTTGGGCTCGTGGTCGTACTGCTCGAAGAACATCCACTGCAGCAGGCGCGCTCGCTCGAGGCGACCCTCGGCCAGAAACCTCGTTCCCTCGGCCAGGTACCAGAGAATGGCGTTGGACTCGCCCAGGTGTGTGCCATCTTCGAGACGCAGCACTGGGATGCGCAACGACGGGTTCTTGCCGGCGAACAACTCCTGGCGATTCGTTCGATCGGTGACGCTCACCTCAACGCGCTCGTAGGGCAACTGCAGATGCGCCAGCAGCAGCCTGACCTTGTAGGCGTTGCCTGATACCGGGTTGTCGTACAGCAGCAGCGACATGGCTACTCCCGCATCAGCGGCTCGAGGCGCCCGCTGAGCAACTCGGCGATCGGGCGCGTGTGCTCCATGCGTTCGAGCAGGATCTTGAGCACCGCGGTCATCGGCACCGCCAGGAACATCCCCACAATGCCCCAGAGCATGCCCCACAGAACCAGCGACATGAGAATCGCCACCGGGTGCAGGTCGAGCGACTCCCCGAGCACTTTGGGCTCGATGAAGTTGCCGAACGTGATCTGGATGGCCCCAGGAATCGCGATTGCCAGAACCGCAGTGCTGGCTCCGATATCCGGGTTCACGAGAACGATCGGTAGCGGCAACAGCGTGGAGACGATCGAGCCGAAGCCGGGAATGAAATTGAGCAGGAAGGCCATCAGGCCGAAGACCCCGGCCAGCGGAATACCGAGAAGCGTGAGCACGGCGCCGACACTTGCCCCGGTCACCATCGACACCACTACCTTGGTGACGATGTATCGCTTCACGCGCAGCCGGACCGCGCCCCACATACCCGTCGCCTCGGCCGGCGAAGCAGCCGACCCGCCGACCAGCAGGAAGATCACGAAGATGATCACCAGGAATCCCTGCGACAGGATGTCGATGAGCGCGTTTCCGGTTCCGACCAGCACCCTGCTAACGGCGTTGAGTGGGATCTGATCGAGCACCGTCGCCGGGTCGAGACCGAAGTACGCTAGCGGCAGCGACTCCAGGGCGTTGTCGATCAGGATGCGGATCTGAAGCTGGTAGTCACGGGCGTTGGCCAACAACCCAGCGACCGAGATCGACACCAACACCCCGACCAGCGAAAGGACCGCGACACCGAAGATGATGGTCATCAGCACGGACAACGGCCGCGGGCACCGCAGCCTGCTCGTCAACAGCTCGACCACCGGGCTGAGCGCCAATACCACGATCACCGCTACCACGAAGGGCAACAGCACGGGCCGCGCCCAGTACAGCACCCAGCCGACGGCAAGGGTCGCCAGGATCGTGAGACAGATCGTCTGGATTCGAGATTCGCGCTCGGTCACGTTGCCACGGGTGGAGAGGGATGGACTCTGGGAGCCGCCTCATTGTACGCCGGTTGGCAGGCCGTGGACCGCCCGCTACTCCGCGACCACCTGCGAATCCACCTCCGGGTGCCTGAGATGGAAGTCCGTCGCCTGCTGGTAGGCATGCGCCACCAACAGCGCGTCGGCGTCACGGTACAGGTCACCGATGAAGGAAATGCTCACCGGGGTGCCATCGTCGCGGAAACCGTTGGGAACCACCACGCACGGGTGACCGGTGAGATTGGTAGCACCGACGATCCCGAGGCGAAACGATGGGGCAACGAATACGTCGACGTCGCGGATGGCCTGCGAGAACATCCTCTGGTACATGGTGCGGGCCCGGTTGGCCTGGATGTACTCCACCGCCGGAATCATGCGCGCGATACGGAACGTGTTGGGCCACGAGCCGCGGGTCTGCCGGGTGAGCTCGTCGTCGCGACCGCTTCGAGTCAGCTCGTCGAAGGCAGCGGCGGCCTCCGCCGTGAGCACGAAGCCGAGCGCATCGACCGGAAAGTCGGGCAGTTCGACGGGCACCAGCTCGAGCCCGAGGTCCTCACGTAGCACGCGTAGCGTCTCGAGATCGAAGTCACGGTTGTCGTAGCGCTCCGCCTCCTCGAAGGCAGCGGCGAGGTATCCGACCCGGATCTGCCGTACAGGGCGGTACGGGTCCCAGGAAAACGGCACCGTCCGCGCCGTCGGATCCAGCCCGTCGGCACCGTGGATGGCGGAGAACACGAGAGCACAGTCCTCGGCGCACCGGCACATCGGGCCGATCTTGTCCATGCTCCATGACAGCGCCATGGCGCCATAGCGGCTGACACGACCGAAAGTCGGCCGCAGTCCCGTGACTCCGTTGCGGGTGCTTGGGGAGACGATGCTGCCGCGAGTCTCGGTCCCGATGCCGAACCCGACGCAGCCGGAGGCCGTAGCCGACCCCGGCCCGGCCGAGGATCCGCTCGAGCCCTGCTCGATCTTCCAGGGATTGCGGGTCTGGCCGCCGAACCAATAGTCACCCATGGCCAGCGCCCCGAGCGTCAGCTTGGCGACCAGCACGGCACCCGCCTGCTCGAGTCGGCGTACCACCGTTGCGTCCTCGGCAATGCGCTGATCGCGATACGGTGCAGCGCCCCAGGTGGTGGAATAACCGCGCGTCGCCAGCAGGTCCTTGGCCCCCCAGGGAATGCCGTGCAGCGGGCCACGGTACGAACCGGAGGCGATCTCCCGGTCCGCTCGACGCGCCTGATCCAGCGCCAGGTCCTCCGTGAGGCCGACCAGAAAATGGAGCTTGGCGTCGTAGTGGCGCAATCGATTCAAGTACAGGCGCGTCAGCTCGACCGACGATACCTGGCGCCGGCGAATCAGTGCCGAGAGCTTCGAAAGCGGCAGCAAGGCGAGCTCCGCGTCCTCTCGCGGCCGCTTTGGGTCGGCCCAGCGGCTCACCCGCAAGGGACGTTGCTCGAGCGCCGGCACAACCTGTACGCCGGGCATCACCGGCTCGAACACAAGCGCCGGTGGGACCTCGTTGGGGATCTGGAGCTGCCGGATCTTCTCGAACGCCTCCAGGTTGCGGGCCAATCCATCCCGCATCATCTCGCGCTCCTGGTCATTCAGCTCGAGTCCGGCGATCTTTTCGGCCTCGGCGATCATCTCGGCGGTGATCGGAGACTCGGGCTCCTGCTGCCATCGGGCCCACAGCACACCAGGAAAAAGGGTTCCGGCAAGACCGCTGGCCGAAAACAACTGTAGAAAGCGGCGTCGATCCGTACTGGGAGCAGCTTGGGTCATCGGGTTCCTCGCCTCACGGGGGTGGTTGCAGTAGCTCCAGAAGGGTCAGGGCAAGGACCTTGGTGGCATCGACCAGGTCCTGGACGCCACACCACTCGTCTGCTTGATGCGCCTGCACAAGCCGTCCTGGCCCGTACGCAACGCAGTGCTCGATGCCGGCAATACGAGCGACGTGTTTGTGGTCATAGGTCCCGGGGCTGGCGATGCACTCCGCGGGACGCCCCAGTACCTCGCGGACGGATCGGTCAAGCGCCGCGATCAGCGGCGAATCCGAGGGCGTTCGCACCGGTTCCACGACCAGCAGATCCTCGAGCTCGACATCCAGATCGGGATCGCCGGCGCGCGCTGCGGCAAGCACGGCCTGCACCTGGGCGCGGACCTCATCGAGCGTCTCCTCGGGCAGGAACCGGCGGTCGAGGACGATCTCGCAGCGGTCCGCCACGCACGGGGTCTGCAGCGCCTGGTCGAACTGCCCGCCCCGGATCGCGTTGACGTTCAGGGTTGCCCGTCGGGCCTCCGGTGGCTCGATCGGCATCGAGGTCCGCGTGCGTTGCAGGCCCTCGTCGATCTCACGTCGGATTCGCTCCAGTAGCGCCGCCGCCTTGTCGATCGCGTTGACGCCCAGAAAGGGCATCGACCCGTGGGCCATTTTTCCCCGGACAGTGAGGCGGTGCCACCACACACCCCGGTGACCAACACAGATCCGATCCGGGTCCAGGGGCTCGGGGATGATCACGTAGTCGGTGCGGCCGGCGGCAATTCTCCCAATCTCGGCCAGATGCGCGACCCCCGCAAAACCGCCGCTCTCCTCATCAACCGTGCCGCTGATCTCGATGGTCCCGCCAGTGCTTACGCCGGCTCGGCGCAGCGCTTCAGCAGCGAACAGCGCTGCGGCGATGCCACCCTTCATGTCGGCGCTGCCGCGGCCGTACAGACGACCGTCGCGAATCTCGCCGCCGAACGGCTCGAGGCTCCAGCCACCTCCGGCCGGCACCACGTCGAAATGGCCGTTCAGGTGGACAGTTGGCCCTGGCTCGCTGGAGCGGCGAGTTCCTACCACGTTGACGCGTGGATACTGCGCGGTGTGCTCCGGTCGTCCCGTAGTTTCGATCAGCTCTACCTCGAAGCCGCAGGCCACGAGCTGGCGGCCGATCGTCTCGGCGCACTCGCGGTAGTGCTCTCCTGGTGGATTGACGGTCGGGATTCGTACCAGTTGCGCAGCAAACTGAACGATCTCCTCGCGGGCCTCTTCGACCCGGCGCAACACCCTCTCGACCGCCGTGCTCACGCGCTCCTCCGGCCCCAAGAAAGTGAGGTTGCGAGCCGGACGCTCACATTCCCGGGGGCTGGAATCGCCCGTCGATCGCCGTCCATCCCCCATCGACGAACTGGACGCTGCCGGTGACGTAGCTCGACGCGTCCGACAGCAGGTACACGGTCGGCTCGGCAACCTCCACGGGCTTTCCCCAGCGTCCCAGGGCGCTGCGGGATGCGTACGCCTGGTACCAATCCGGGTCGGCTTTGATCGGCGCCGTCAACGGAGTATCGATCACCCCCGGCGCCATCGCGTTGACCCGGACCCCGGCAGGACCTAGCTCCGCCGCCGCGGTCCGCACCAGCTGCACGATCCCGGCCTTGGTCGCCGCGTACACCCCTTGTCCGGGCTCGACAACAAGCGAGCGGATCGACGAGAAGATCACGATGCTGCCGGAGCGCTGGCGCTCCATAACGCTGCCGGCGGCGCGCAGCACGTTGAAGGTGCCCCCGAGATTGAGGCCTACGACGTGGTTGAACTCCTCCGAGGTGTACTGCAGTAGGAGTTTGCGCACGTTGACG
>JACZXM010000221.1 GCA_022571615.1 Acidobacteriota bacterium
GACATGGCCACTCGGTGCGGTGCCGAAGCGCTGGGATGGGGTGCCGATATGGGTGTCCTGGCCACCGGAAAGTTGGCCAACGTGGTGCTCGTGAGCCTGGAGGGAACGCACGCGACCCCGGGACCGGATCCACTCTCGACGCTGGTCTACAGCTGCCGGAGCGCCGACATTCGCGCCGTCTGGCTCGCCGGCCAGCAGGTGGTCTCGGAGGGCAGTCTGATGCTCTGGGACGAGGAAGAGGTGCGACGGGAGGCAGCGCGCGAGGCCCGTGGCCTGTTCGAGCGAGCCGACCTGTAGCAGGCTAGCACGGGCTGCTAAAAGTCGAACCAGAAGCGGACGTGCATCGCCGAGAACTTCTCGCCCGCGATCTGCGGAATCTCGGCCAGTTCGTAGTTGGCGGTAAATCGGACGTTGGGGGTCCAGTACCAGTTGAGCCCGACGGTCAGGTTCCACAGGGTGTTGGGAGACGTAGGCGAGGCCTCCGACAGGTCGACCCGCGCATACCGGAGTCCGACCTCCCAGGCGCCGGGGCCGTCTGGAAAATTGTGCCGGGGCTTCAGCCGGACGAAGCGTCCGTCGCTGTAGGGGCGCGTCTCACCGGTGAGCAAGTAGCTGCCCTGGGCGTAGGCGCCCCAAAGGCGCGGATCCCCGAGGTCTGCCGACCGGGTCCACGCGGAGAGGTACTCGGCCTGCAGGCCGAGCGAGCCGATGTTCGCTGAGAGCTCGAGGCTCGCGTAGTCAGCCGACGTGGCCGGGATCCGGACGTCGATCACCCCGGGCGCGTTGTGGTCGCCCGGCCGGGACCTCAGTCGCAGGAAACCGTCCACCTCCTTGTGCTGGAGCCCCAGTCCCAGGTGCAGGACCTTGCGGCTGTCCCCCGAGTACACAAGGGCGTGCGTGAATCTTCCGGTGAAGTTGTAGTTGTCGCCAGGGCTGGCGGCGAAGCCGTCGCTGTCGCGGAAGACTCCCGCTGCCCAGGTGCTGCGGCCGTCGTTGAAGGCGCGGCCGACGATCAAGCCCATGTTCCGTGAAGGGGAGAACATGTTGACCAGCGAGCGTTCCATGAAGGTAATGAATCGGCCGCTGGTGAGCTCCTCGATGCTGAACGGCTCTTTAAGGTGCCCGAAACGCGCCGCGACCGGCCAGCCGCGGATGCCGACGTACATGTCTCTGGCCTCGACCGAACCGCCCGCGAAGTCGACCTCGAACTTGTACTCGACCCTTTCGTACACACGGCCCTGCGCGTACAGCCGGGCGCGGCGAACCTCGGTACCACTCTCGAACTTCCCGAGCAAGCCGCCAAACGGCTCCTTCTGGAACACGTGGTTCAAGTCGGCCTGCAGCCGACCTCCGATGCGGAGCTGGAACGGAGCATCCTGGGCTGCCTGGGCAGACGGCGCAACGAGCACCAGCGCCACCAGACAGGGAAGTAGGCAGGTTGTCGTTCTCAAGGCGTTCCTCGATACCGGGAGTGAGAAGCCTACACGAGCTTCAGGTCGCGGCGCGACGCCCGGAACGTGCGGCCCCAGATCGTCCCGGGTGCCAGTTGAACGTGGTGGAGTGAGGTGGGTCTGCGGCCTGCTGGGGGTCTTGAGCCCGGACGCGATCTCGGCGAGGCCAGTCCAGCGGGCTGAGGCGCCAGCCGGACGCTGCTAACATCCGGGCGATGGTCCTTCTGTCGCTACTGATCGGAATTCTCGGGCTGTACTACGGTGCCGAGTGGCTGGTGCGCGGCGCTTCGCGCGTCGCTGCGGCACTCCATGTGTCGCCGTTGGTGATCGGCCTCACCGTGGTCGCCTTCGGCACCTCGATGCCCGAGATGGTCGCCTGCGCGACGGCTGCGTGGAAGGGCAACACCGACTTCGTGCTGGGCAACGTCTTTGGCAGCAACATCGCCAACGTCGGATTGATCCTGGGAATCGCGGCACTGATCCGGATCATTCCGGTGAAGGCGAGGCTGCTGCGCCGGGAGGTGCCGCTGATGCTGCTGGCAACGGTGGTGGTCTACGCTCTCGCCGCTCGCGGTGTGATCGGGCGGCTCGAAGGAGCAGGGTTGTTCCTGGCGCTGGTGGGATTCAGTTGGCTCATGGTGTCGTGGGCGCGCCGGGAACGCGCGGTGGTGCGGGAGGAGTTCCTTCGTTTCGAGCAGGAAATGGGCCGGCGGGCTGGTGCTGCTGACGGTTGGTGCCCATCTTCTGGTCGGATCGGCGGTCGACATCGCGCGCCTGCTGGGCATCAGCGAGTTCCTGATCTCGGTGAGCATGGTCGCCATCGGCACCTCGCTGCCGGAGTTAGCCACCTCGGTGGTCGCCGCCAGGCGCGGTGAGTCGGACGTGCTCGTGGGCAATATCGTCGGCAGCAACATCTTCAACCTGCTCGGTGCGCTGGGGATCTCGGCCATGATTCGACCGATCCCGGTAGCAGCCGAGATCGTAGGGCTGGATCTGCTGGTAGTACTCGGGTTCAGCCTGGCGATGGCCTTGGCGTTGTGGCTGCACAGAGCACTGGTGCGCTGGGAAGGCGCGCTGCTGCTCGCTGCGTACCTGACCTACATCGTGCTGCGGTTTCTCTGACACGAGATACGTCGCAAGGCCCGCAGCCGAAGCTCGTCTCCTTCCGCAGCCGGAACCTCCCAATCACAACGAGTGGACGGTCTCGCCCGCCCCTGGCAACAGGTGCCCCCAAACCCATACACTGCCGACACTGCGTCGTTCTTCACCGAAGACGTGCAGAGAGACGAAGGAAGCACCACGTGACACCTCGACAGGCGGTGGCTTTCGTGCGCAAGCACGGTGTGGTCCTAGAGGCGGCGGCTGGTCCGGTACCGTCACTGGCGGTGGCCATCGCCGGCGGACCCATTGGCGGGAGCTGGTGGGCGCATCCCCGGAGCCAGGAGATTTTCGAGCTCACGCGTGCGGTCCGCGACTCAGAAGATATTCTCGTGTGCCGCGTCGTCGACGGCAAGGTCACCTACGTCCATCGCCGTCTATGGCCACCGCTTGTCCGAGCGGCCAATCGGTTCACGCAGAAGCGGCTCGCCCAAGTTCGCGAGGTTCACACTGCCTCCGGGCGCCACGTCGCCAAGGAACTCGCCTTCCCAAAGTGGGTTCCTGCTGAGGTCTCGGCCGAAGCTTCGCTGCTGTCCGAAGAGGAGGCCGTTCACAAGCTCGGCGACTGGTGTTCGTAGCTCGGATGGCGTGCAGTATCAAGCGCTCGGAGCTGTCGGTTCATCTCCGCCGCCGCCCTCCCAAGACTCGTACTTCCGCCCACCGGGCTTGGTCTCCAGGTGGTAGCGGCGTTTCTCCGGCTCACCGCCAGCGTAGAACTCCTGTGGCCAGTTCCTCAAGCCGATGGGTTTGAGCCAGACTCCCGATCGCGAACGCTCGGCAAGGCCAGGAACCCTTTGGGCGACCGCGGCGCTCGCTAGCGGTTCGCCAGGCATCGAAGGGCCTGGATCCGAAGCTCAGGCGTAGCGGTCGGCGAAGAACCGTGCGAAGTACGTGTGCCAGTCGACGCCCGGGGCGACCGTGCGGCGCTCACAGTCTGCCGACACCATCAGGTAGCATAGCTGGCTCTTGGTCATGCTGGTATCGAGCGCCTCGTTGAGCCGGTCGGACAGGTGCTCGGCATACCAGAGCGGCCACTCCGGATCGGCACCGGCGGCATCGACGAACGCTTCTTGATGCGCCTTTCCGGCCTGGGAGAACAAGACCGTCAGCTCATCGAGGATGCTGGCATCGTCCATGTTCAGGTGGTGCGGATCGTCTTGAGGTGTCGAAAACCGACCATCCGCCCGTGCTCCTCATCCCACAGTCGGAACCCCAACGAACGCAGGCTCGACCAGAAGGTCAACGGCTCGCCCATCAAGAGATCGGGGTGTTCGCGGTGACAACGCTCGAGATAGTAATTCGGCACTCGCGGGCTGAGGTGATGAATATGGTGGAAGCCGATATTTCCGGTAAACCACTGGGCAATTTTGGGTAGCTTGTAGAACGAGCTTCCTTGCAGGCAGGCAGGAGCGTACTGCCAGCTGTCGTGGTGTTTCCAGTACGTGTCCTCGAACTGATGCTGGACGTAGAACAGCCAGACGGCGACGGGACCGCCGATCAGCATGATCATGCCCTGCACGATCACGTAAGAGCGCAGACCGATGGTGAATCCCATTGTCGCCAGCACCCCCACCAGCGCCAAGTTGGTCCACAGCACACTGAGTTTCTCGCGACGCGGCGCTTTGGGCGGCGGGATACGGTGCCAGAGGAAGAACATCAGGGGCGGGCCGATCACGAATAGGACCATCGGGTTGCGAAAGACCCGGTACCGTAGCCTCAACCACCACGAGGCCTCCAGGTACTCCTGCACCGTGAGCGTCCAGATATCGCCGATGTCGCGCCGATCCAGATCGCCCGAGGTCGCGTGATGAATGGCGTGCTCGCGACGCCACGCGTAATAGGGAGTGAAGGTCAGCACCCCGGTCACGAACCCCAGTGCGTTGTTGGCCCGGTGGGAGATGAAAAAGGATCCGTGGCCGCAGTCATGGAAAATGATGAAAATGCGCACTAGAAAACCGGCGGCAGGCACCGCCAGGGCGATCGTGAGCCCGATTGACACATCGAGACTCAGATACATCAGCCACCACAGCGCCACATAGGGGATCACTGAGTTGGTGATCTGCCAAAGGCTGCGGAGGAGGCTGGGCCGCTCGTACGCGGCGACCGCGCGGCGCCAGGCGTTCTGGCTTGGTGGCTGTGGTGTGGGAGTGGTGTCGGCGGTCATGGTCTGGTCCCGTCGCGGGGTCGGTTCAAGAACGGTGTCATAAAGACGTTAGCGGCTGCCGCCCGCAGGTTCAAACCCTACCGCCGCCGAATCGCTTGCCGGCTGCGGTGAGAGCGTGATGGGTCTCGTCGTGATCGCCGCCGATCTCCCGGGCCGGTGAGGACGTACAATGCGCTCTCGGCACACTCCCGGCACAGCACCACCGAAGCACCACCGAGCCGTTGCGCTCGGCACCCACGCGCCAATGTTTGCCAGAGTCCTTTTCAGCCTGCTCCTCGCCTCCGTGGCACTGCCCCTGGCACCTTGTTCGGTGGCCGCACAAGGAGTTGACCCCGCAGCCCAGGATCGCGAGGCAAGGCGCTACTTTCAAGATGCGCTAGCCCAGGTCCGGGAGGGTGACGCCTCGGGTGCTCTCGAGCTTGCCCGGAAGGGGTTGGAGCTGGATCCTGCGAGCGCGGACGGGCTCAATCTGCTCGGGGCCATCTACCTTCGGCTCAATGACACGAGCCAGGCCCGTGACGCCTTCGAGCGGGCCTCCGCGGCCGACCCCGGGTGGTGGGAGCCGTTGTCCAACCTTGGGCGCCTGCTGCTGGCGCTGGGAGAGGATCGAGCTGCCCTCGAGCCGCTGCGCCGGGCGGTCGAGATCGGGGCCGATTCTGCCGTCCCCTCGGCGGCGCTCGGGCTGGCACTTCGCTCGGTCGGCAACTACGAGGAGGCGGCCGAGGCGTTCGGGCGCGCGATGATGCTCGAGCCCGAAAGCGCCGCATTGGCCCTGGATCATGCGACCGCGCTCAAGGAGGCGGGGCGCTACGAAGAGGCGTTGCGGTCGGCTCGCATCGCGGCGGAAGGCCTCCGGGACGACCCCGATGCGATGGGCCTGCTGGCCGAGATGCTGGCAGTTACGGGCGAGAACAGCTCGCTGACCGAAGCCGCGGTGGTCTATCGTCGCGCCATCGGGTTGGATCCGGAGCGGATCGACCGTACCGTGGCGT
>JACZXM010000222.1 GCA_022571615.1 Acidobacteriota bacterium
ACCGCAACCGGCGCCGGGACCGCGGTCAGCGCCGAGAAAGTCCTGGGCCAGCCCGACTTCACCTCCTATCGCGGTAATGGCACGGGCAATTTTCTGGAGCTTTTTAGTTTGCCCAGCCAAGTGCTGATAGACGCCGCCCATAATAGGGTTTATGTGGCGGATTATTCAAAACACCGCGTGCTGTGGTGGAATGGGACCAGTGCCAGCTTGACCAACAACCAAGCGCCTGACGGGGTTGTGGGGCAACCGAATCTTAACTCCTCCGTTCTCAATTATCCTTCGGGCGACTACAACCAGCCGAGCGCAACGAGTTTATATAATCCTTTCGGCCTGGCCGTGAATGCGGCCGGCGACTTGTTCGTAGGCGATTTTCGTGCGGTCCCCGGAGGTTGGGATGAAACGGTTGTCAGTGCGGTCCCGGACGGCCATCACCTTGACGGCGGCGAGGAAGTTGGAGCCCCGGTCGTCGCGGATCTCGCTGGATGCGAACTAAGCGGCCCTCCGAATCGCTGATCTCCGATACGTTAAGGATAGGAATTTGCTTTTTCGGATCTGGCGAGGGGGAGCATTTCGGGAGGCTGTAGCCGGTTGGAATCATGGGAAGGGAGCGGCAGGAAGGAATTCCGAGCACGGAGAAGGGGTTGCTTGGCCGGATCGGGTGAGCGAAGCGCAATCCGGGTCGCCGGGAAGCGTTTGGGGGCGAGGCGCGGGCACAGGCCGGCTGAGGGAGCGCGGCGGTGCGATAGATTCTCAGGCGTACAGCAGTTCGTCCTGAAGCGGACACGACACCTCTGGATCAACGCCCAGTTCCCGAACGTGTCCCGCACCGCTTTGCGCAGCCCCTTGGAGCCGTCCATCACGATCAGCCGTGCCCTCTCAACCGGCAGACCACGTTCGATCAGTTGCCGCAGCAGCGCCCGCCCCACAGCGGCGCTCTCGGTACTGCCCTCCACTAGCCCAGCACGTGCTTGCGGCCCTGCATGTCGATTCCCAGGGCGATCACCAGCAGATGCTGGGCTATCTGCGTGCCATCGATCACGATGACCGGAGGTCGATCTCATCAAGCGGCCGGGACAGGTACTGCCTGACCTGCTCGGCTGTGGGGGCCACAAACCGCCGGGACACGCTCGAGCGGCTCGTCCCCGACGCCGTCAGCTGCTCGGGCAGCGCCGCCAGCGAGCACTCGTACTTGCGCATCGTGACCCACGCTGTCATCGCGTCGCGGAGTTTCGGCTCGAGGGCAGTCCGTGCGATGCGCTCGTGAAGCGTATCGGCGGACGCCAGTCGTTCCGCGAGGAGAGTGCGCACGAAGTCGAGGTCCTTTGGCCTGCGGGCCGCAAGCCTGCTCACCGCCAGATCGTGCGCTTCACTTCTTGCTCCAATGCGTGGCGCTCGTCCGCTTTGAGTACGGCCGGGAACGGCGAACTCTGGCGTAGACGATCAGCCCTCAGGCTGCACGCGGTCAAGAACGCGGCGACGCGGCGCGGCGAATACCTGTGCAGGATGTCGCCCCATTCCTCCAAGCGGCAGTCGCGGTGCCATGATCGGTCCGCAGCAGGTGCTCGATGCGTCCCCTTGACTGTCTAAGGAAGGAGCCCTACAGTCCCTTAGACAAACCAAGGGAGAGACTCGATGAAAGGCACAAGAGACAACGCCGATCGCGGCGACCTGCTGCGCGGCGCACTCGAGATGCTGGTACTGCGCACACTGGCCGAGGCGCCCATGCATGGTTTCGGTATTACCGAGGCCCTGCGCCAGCGATCGAACACGGTGCTGACAGTAGATGAGGGCTCGATGTATCCGGCGCTCTACCGGATGCAACGGCGGGGGTGGATTGCCGCGCAGTGGGGGCGGAGCGAGAACAACCGCCGCGCGAAGTTCTACGCACTGACTGATGACGGGCGGCAACATCTCGAGGCCGCTGCCGATCGCTGGAATCGTTTCAGCGATGCGGTGTCCCGCGTCATGGACTCGGCGTAGGAGGCGACGATGCGCTGGCTCCGAGGACTGCTGGGTCGTATTGGCATCGGCCGACGCCATGCGGCGATCGATCGTGAGGTGCAGGAAGAAATCCGTTTTCATCTCGACATGCGGGCAGCGGCGAACGTGGCCGATGGGATGAACGAACGCGAGGCACGTCGCGCCGCCCGGCATGACTTTGGCGACCCCGACCGGGTCGTGCACGCTGGCCGGGAGATCCTCAGCGGGGCGGTGCCGACACGCGACGGAGCGAGTCTCGGGGAGACGCTGCTGCAGGACGTCCGCTACGGGCTCCGCATGCTGCGGCGATACCCGTTTGCCACAGCGGTCGCGGTCCTCTCGCTCGGGATCGGGATTGGCGCCAATACCGCGAACTTCAGCATCGTCTATGGCTTCTTGCATCGCCCGTTGCCCTTCGCGGATGGCGATCGCCTGGTGTTCATCGATGCCTGGAACCCCGACCGTGGCGATGGCGATGCCGGCATTACGTGGGCTGATATCGAGCGCATTCGTGCCGCCGGCGCCTTCGAGTACGTCGGAGCCTTCGATGAGCGCACCGTTACGGTCTCCGGGGTGGATCTGCCGGAGCGGGTTGCGAGTGCCTCGGTAACGCCAGGGCTGTTCAACGTGCTCGGTATCGAACCGCAGCTCGGACGGTTGTTCGAACCCGAACACGGGGCCGCCTACGGCTTCGAGCAAGTAGTACTGATAAGCGATGGGATCTGGAAACGGATGTTTGCCTCCGACCCGGATATCGTCGGCCAGAGCCTGAGGATCAACGACCGCGAGCTCACCATCATCGCCGTGATGTCGCCGGGCTTCGGTTTTCCGATGAGCCAGCAATTGTGGCTGCCGCATTCGCCCGACGACGCTAGCGACCACCAGCGTCGTTACATACGCGGCGCTGCCTTGCTGGCTCCGGGCGTCGACCTGGTCACTGCGCAAGCACAGTTGCGCACCCTGGCGGCCGAGGTCGAGGAGACGTGGCCCGACACCCACCAGGGCTGGACGATGCGCGGGATGTGGTTTCGCCACGGCTACCTCGATAGAGAGTCGCGACAGTTGCTCTACATGATGTTCGCTGCCGCGGGGCTGGTCCTCCTGCTGGCCTGCGCCAACGTCGCCAACCTGCAACTGTCGCGGGCGCCGGAACGGCGGCGCGAGTTGATTGTGCGCGCGGCGCTCGGTGGGAGCCGGGGCAGGCTCGTGCGCCAAATGCTCACCGAGAGCGTAATGCTTGGCCTGGCGGGCGGCGTTGTGGGAGTTGTAGTCGCCTACGTCTGGGTCGAGACGATCGTTCGTTCGGTTGCGCTCGTGCCTGCCTACTGGATCGACGTCAGCCTCGATGGCGGCGCCCTGCTGTACACGCTCGGCATCGCCGTGGGGACGGCGCTGTTGTTCGGCATGCTACCGGCGCTGCGCGTTACCGGCTCGCAGATGGGGGTCGGCCTGCGTGCGTCGGGACGTGGGGCGGTATCCCTCACGCGCCGCTCGTTGCGATCCGCGCTCGTGGTGGGGCAGTTGGCGCTCGCTGTGGTGCTTCTGGTTGGCGCGACGTTGATGGTCCGCAGCTTCCTGGATGTACAGAGCGCCGACGCCGGTTTCGATCACCGGCAGCTGCTGTCGCTGCGCATCGGTCTGTCCGGCGATCAGTACGACGACCCGCAGGCGCGGAGGACCTACTTCGAGCAGCTTCGCCGGCGACTCAACGAGTTGCCACAGGTAGCGTCGTCGGCTCTCACCGGGGCGATTCCCGCCGACGACGGCGGCGCCGACATCATGTTGGTACCCGTCGGCGGTGGCTTCAGTGACGATGAGCCGCTGAATGCCACTGCCGTTCCCTCCACCGCCGGTTTCTTCGACACCATCGGGGTGGAGTTCGTACAAGGGCGGGACTTCACCGCGGCCGAGTCGAGCAGCGGCGGCCGTGCGGTCGTCGTCATCGGCGCCTCGCTGGCACGGCGTCTGTGGCCCGGGCAGAGGGCGGTAGGCGAGCAGGTGCGGTTCGTCGCTAGCGGCAACGAGTACGAGGTTGTCGGCGTCGTACCGGACCTGCAGTACGAGGAGTTCGGTGAAGACACCCCGGCCGCCGGCATGCAGGTGCACATACCGTATGCGCTTGTTGCGTGGCGGTCGATGGCCGTGCTGGTGCGCGGGCCCGGATCGCCGGCCGAGTTGCTCGAGCCGGTCCGTGAGACAGTCGCCGCCATCGATCCCGGGCAGGCGCCATACGACATCATGACCATGACGGAGCGGCGCGCATACAACTCCTCGGGCGAGCGCGCGATGGGTCAGTCGTTCGGCGCTTTCGGTGCCATGGCTCTGGTGCTGGCGGTCTTCGGCGTCTACGCGGTGATCGCGTACTCGGTCGCGCGTCGGACGCACGAGATGGGTGTGCGTCTGGCACTCGGGGCGACCGCCGCCGATGTCATCCGCGATGTGGTGAAGTCGGGCGCGAAGTTGACCCTGGTTGGCGTCGCTATCGGTGCGGGGATGGCCCTGGCGGTCACTCGTCTGCTGGCGGGGCTGGTGTATGGAGTTAGCTCCCTCGAGCCGAGGGTCCTTATGGCGGTGACGTTGCTCCTGGCCGGCGCCGCGATCGTTGCCAGCCTGTTGCCGGCGCGGCGTGCGGCGCGCGTCGATCCCACCCAGGCGCTACGGGCCGAATGAAGTCCAGACGGACTGCCGGCTGCAGTGGTAGCGCCAGCGGTCGACCACGCGGGCTGTCACGGTCAGGTCGCCTGAGGTGGCATCGATGCGGGTCGGCTCGGCGAGCGTGGCGCCTGGGCGCTAGCTCCGCGCCTCGGGGAGATCGTCCCAGAGGCGGGCGAACTCCTTAGCCGGCCCAGTGGCCACCACGGCCTATTGAGAGCGGAGCTGGGCTCCCCATCTACTACAATAGGGGGAGGAGATTGGGAAACTGGAGGCACGCATGATCAGACCATCGCCCCGGCTTGACGAACTGGAGAGGCGGTACCAAAGGGAGGCGTTTCAGGGCCTTTCATTTGAGCAGGCCCTCGAGAGGTTCTCTTCCCTGTGGGCTGAGGCTCGCCAGCTGAATCCCGATGCAGGGAAGCACTGGCTCGAGGATCTCGAGCCCGACTTGGCGGTGGCCCGGGCGGTGAATGGACTCCCCCCAGCCGCCTGATTTCAGTGCCTTCCTGGGCGCCATAGCAGTAGCCCTGAGGGAGCGGGACCTGCCGTTCATGTTGATCGGTGGGCAGGCCGTGCTGTTGCACGGGCAACCGCGCCTTACCGAAGACATCGACATCACGCTCGGAGTCGATCCCACTAGCTTGGGCACCGTACTCGACGTTTGCTCAACCCTCGAGCTTGATCCGATTCCCGAGGACATCGAGGGATTCGTGGCGGAGACATTCGTGCTGCCTGCCTTGCACGAGGAGTCCGGGATCCGCGTCGACTTCATATTCTCCACGACGCCCTATGAACAAGAGGCAATCGCCCGGTCCGGATACCATGAACTGGTCGGGGTGCCGGTTCCGTTCGCGACGGCGGAGGATCTGATCATTCACAAGCTCTTTGCCGGTCGGGCCCGAGATTGGGAGGACGCGGTGTCGGTCGTGCGACGAAAGGGCGAGGGTCTCGATTGGGAGCTCATCATGCGATGGGCCATCGAATTCGCGGAGATTCCCGGACGTGAAGAAATGCCCGCACAGGTGGACCGGTTGCGTCAGGATGCTGATCGCTGACGGAAAGGCGCCAAACCGTGGCAGAATTCGCGGTGCGGCAAGAGGATAGAAAGAAATAGGAGTTCG
>JACZXM010000223.1 GCA_022571615.1 Acidobacteriota bacterium
CTCCGGCCCAGAATGTCCGGGTCTCCCCCGAAGGCCGACTGCCAGAGCCCATCACTCAGCACGATCACCGGCGTCGAGCCGGGCTTCTCCTCCTCAGCCAGGAAGCCTCGACCCAGAGCTGGGCTGACCCCCAGGACTTCGAAGTAGCTCGGCGAAACGCGCATGCCCCGGAGCCGCAGGGGGGTATCCCCTCCGGTCAGATTCGCGGCCCGGCCACTGAGGCCCGCCAGGCCGATGAAGGCGCTCGCCTCTTGCCGGTATTCCCAGAGCTCAGGGCCCGAGACCGCCCCGGTTTCGCCCGATGGCAGGTATCGATTGGACACCCACACGAGTCGCTCACCCTCCGGGTACGGGAACGGCCTGAGAAGCACCGCGTTCACGACGCTGAAGATCGCCGTGTTGGCCCCGATCCCGACGGCCAGGGTCAACATCGCCACGATGGTCAACGCCGGTTTGCGCCGCAGCGCCCGCGCCGCCTGGCGCACTTCATGCCATAGGATCTCCATCACATCCCCCGCTCCCAACCGTTTCAGTTGCTGCTGTCGATCCCTCCGTACTTTCTGCTGTCCCTTCTGCGGCCTCGGGGTGAGCCATGCCCGAGCGGCAGTGCTCACGAAGTCCCCGATGAGCCGGGAGGCGAGTCCCCATTGGGGCGCCCGCTTCTCGCCATGGGCGCCGATCACGTCCCGGTACACCTGGATCACGGCGTTGCCCTGCCGTCTCCGGAAATCCGGCGGATACAGCCACAGGGCGGAGCGGAGCAGGAGCTCGAGCCATCCGGGAAGAGTCGTGCGGGCCACGAACCTAGGCCGACTTCGAGTCGCTGATCAGATCCTTCGACCGCGCCACAGCCACAATGTCCGCCATTGTCTCGAGCTCCGACTCGAGCACGGCCCGTCCGTACTCCTTGAGTCGGTAGTACTTGCGGCGAGAGTCGTCCAGCTCCGGATCGGGACGCTGGTCGGATTCCTCGATCATGCCCGAGTCCGTCAGCCGATTGATGGTGAAGTAGAGTGACCCGGGCCCCAACTTCACGCTTCCTCGGCTCCGAGCCTCCACCTCCTGCATGATCCGGTAACCATGAATCTCCCCGTCGGCCATCGCGAGCAGCACGTGAAAGACTGCGGGAGTCATCTTGAAGGGTGCCTTCACCGGCGCCTTGTCGTTACCCATCGGGACTGTCCTGTCTCCGTCGGACTCACTCAGTTTATGATATATCAGTAACTAGAATACAAAGCCCCGACCGGTCTTGTCCAGGGGTAGTCTCTTCCTCGTGTGGAGTCGGGTCAGGCCCCTCTTAGGTTGTTCTAAGGAATGAGATTCCCCACGCCCGTTGCTACGAAAAGCCAACCTGCGTCCGCCTGCCGACGAGCGATATGAATCCCCGTTCCCTTCATCTCCACCGAGTCACGGTCGACTGCAGCTACATTGAGTACCCAGCGATCGAACACGACGGCAATATCCTTGTCCACGGGCACGACATTGGTCACGTGCAGATGAAGACGCGGCTGCATCGCTATAAATTCCTCCATCACCTGGCGGATCTCATCTGGGCCCCGAGCAACGGTGCCATCCTGGCGAACGTGTACGGCCCTCTCCTCGTACAAAGCCAGTAGTCGTTCTAGATTCCCGCTGTTGACGTCTCGCGTGAACTGCTTGTCGAGCTCCTCAGGGATAGATCTGGGCATCCTCAGCACCTCCAAATGCTTCACATCTTCGTACGCTGGGCCGCGTCCTTTCACGGCCCGCATCGACGTGAGCGCCCGGGCAGCCTAACGGATCTGCCCAGCAGCGTCGGGCAACTCCCAAAGGATCGTCCAGCATGCTTACCGTGGAATTCAAGCCGGGGCGATGCTGTGGTGACCCACGGTGACGTGTCAAGAGCCACTCGTCGAGCACGCCCGCATGAAGGCTCGATCCCCTCGGTCGGAAAGGCCGGCAAACGCGCAACTCGGTTTGCTAGTGGCCTGGTGCCGGCGGATCCGCGCGGCGGCTGCGGATCACTCTCGGCCCGACGAGCGGCTCGTTGCCTCGATAGCTCCGGGCTCATCGGGCGCAAAGAAAACGGCGTGCACTTCCGGCGGTGGCGGCGAGGTAAGCTTGCTGATTGCGATCACCAGCAGCAGCGACACGGCCGGCCCCACCAGCGCCGGCCAGATGCCACCGATCCAGTTGTCGAGAGTGCCGAGACGGCTGTAGCTGAGCAGGTACCAGAACACGCAGGCAGTGGCACCACCGATCATGCCCGCGATGCCCCCCTCCTTGGTTGCCCGGGGCCACCACAAGCCCAGCAGGAAGGGAAACGTGAAGGCCGAGGCCATCAGGCTGAACGACATGGTGACGATCCACAGGATCGCCGCCGGCGGCTTGATTGCCACCAGCAGCGCGGCGACGCCGATCGCCAGAGTCACCCGGCGAGCCAGCCGCAAGCCCTGCTTCATGTCGAGCTGCCGGCCTGATAGCGGCACGTAGACGTTCTCCACCACCAGCGAGCTGGCCAGCAAAAGGATGGAGTCGATCGACGACATGGTGGCGCCCAGCACGGCAGCGACGATGACGCCCCCGAGCACCGGCGGCAGCAGCGTTGAGACCAGTGTCGGCAGCGCCAGGTCCTGATGCTCGAGCGTCGGCAACAGCACCCCGGCGGCGATGGCGATCATCGTGGCGCACACGTAGATGAAGCTCGAGAAGGTCACCGAGTAGACCATTGCCCTCTTGAGCGTGCGGTCATCCTCGGGAATCAAGAAGCGGGTGATCGAGGCCGGCGCGCCGCCGATCTGGAACAAGCCCCAGACCAGAAACGATGACACCACCCACAGCGCCGGCATCTTGCCCAGGAAGGAGATCGCTTCCGGGTTGATCTGCGCATATTGCCTGTGCATCTCCGAGAACCCGCCAGCGGCGTGCACGGCAACCGGCGCCAGCAAGGCGAACCCGGCGATCATGATCGTTCCCTGAACCAAATCGGTCATCGCCACCGCCGCCATGCCGCCGAGCACCGTGTACAGGATGACGATGCTGCCAAAGACGAACAGACCGGTCAGATAGGGCATCCCGAGCAGAACTTCGAACACGTTGGCAGCGGCCTTGAGCTGCGCTGCGATCAGGGGAATGAAGGCCACCAGCATGATGAGCGTGGCCACCAGGCCCGCGGTGTGGCTGTAGAACCGCGCCTGGAGCACATCCACAAGAGTCGTACACGGGATGCGTCCGGCCACGCGCCGCAGCCGGTCGCCTACCAGCACATAGGCGAACCACGGAGCTGCCGCCGAGGACACCCCAGCCGGGGCGAAGTTGTAGCCCAGCACCCGCTCGGTGCCGATGCCGCCCATGTAGGAGCTGCCGCTCATCTGCGTGGCCGAATACGAAAATCCCAACGTCGCCGGGCCGAGCTTGCCGCGAGCGAGGAAGTAGTCCTTCCGGGAGCGCTGCTTGCGATTCGCCCACAGCCCGAGGGCGATCATCCCGGCGAAATAGAGCACCAGGATGACCGTGTACTGGGCGACATCGCTCATGCAGCGCGCTACTTGCCGGTCCGGAAGTGGAACAGCGCCGCCGCCACCACGTAGAGATAGCCCCCGTACGCCACGATCCACACGCCCCAATCCAGGTGCGCCGGTCCCGGCGGCCAGTCCACCAGCAGCGACACGCTGCCGCCCACCAGGAACACTGCCATCAGCAGGATGGAAAACACTGGCAACCGCGGCGCGCGGTGCTCGGTCACTGCCATGCCTCTCCCAGAACCCGCACGATGTTGCCGCCGACGACCTTCTCGATATCGGCGTCGGAGACATCGTGTGACACCAGCCAGCGCAGGATATTCCATGAAGACTCGGTGGGGTTTTCGACTCCCTGCACGTATTCCACTGGCTCGTGCACCGGTCCGGCCTTGGCCGACCCACCGCCCTCGTGAGAGGCGTCGATCGACAGCGCCGCCGCGTACACGTGATGCAGCCCGACATGATCGCCGTACAACGTGTCGGGCCCGAAGGCGACATGGTCGATCCCCACCAGGTCCCTGACGTACTCGAAGTGCTCCATGAACGATTCGAGATTGTGCCGCCGGTGTCTCTCGGTGACGGTGGTGTGGGGAGCGGCCTCGATGCCGATCACGCCGCCCTTGTCGGCAACCGCCCGGATTGCCTCATCCGGTGCCAGACGCCGGATGTCCCAGAGCGCCCGAGCTCCGGTGTGGGTGAGGAAGATCGGCTTGGCGCTGACGGCAGCCGTATCGATGATCGTCTGGTCGCTGCAATGAGCGCAGTCGATCGCCATGCCGACCTCGTTCATCCGCGCCACCGCCTTGCGCCCGAAAGCGGTCAGACCGCCGTCACCGTCCTCCTTGAGCCCGGTGCCCAGGGCGTTGGATTCGCTGTAGGTGATCCCCAGCACCCGCAGCCCGATGCCGTACAGGATCTCGATGCGGTCGAGCTCGTTCTCGATCATCATGGCGCCCTCTTGCGCCGCCACCAGCGCGATCCGTCCTTCCCGATGCGCCCGGTGCATGTCGTCCACCGTCTCGCACTTGATCAGAAAGTCCTGGTGCGCCAGATCGCACAGCCGCATCCCCATGTCGTAAATCACATCGCTCCACTTCCAGCCGCCCTTGGAGGTGATGAAGTTGGTGCCGTTCTGAAAGTTGTCAAAGACACAGTCCCAGCACGATCCCGCCAGCGCCTCGTACGCGGTGGCGATCCGAGCCTGCTTGTCGTAGGTGGCCATGTCGGCCAGATCGGCCGGAAACAGGTGCGGGTGCTCGTGCAACGAGATCATGAGCAGCCGCTCTGCGAGCTCGTCGACCCGGGCCTGCTGCTGTTCGGTGACCGGCAGCAGGTACGGCTCGAAAGGTGATTGCCCCTCGATCAGCTCGAACTCGCGGAAGTCCCTGGTGGCCTGCAGGTAATCGAACGATCGATACCCGGAGTAGCGCTTTTTGGTGCCCATCTCATGCCCCTGTGGATTCGAACTCGGCGTTTCGCGGCACGGTAGAGGATCGCCAAAGAGGTGTCAAAACGGAGCGTCCGGAGTCTGCTGCTCGAAGTTGCTTATCTGGCCGCCCCTTACAGATACTGCCCGCCGTCCACCCGGATCACCTGACCGGTGATGTAGGAGGCGGCCGGGGAAACGAGAAATGCGATCAGCTCGGCGACGTCGCCCGGCTCACCGAGGCGCCCGAGGCACGATTCGGCGATGGCCTCGGCGCGGACCGGCTCCGGCAGTGAGTCGGTCATCGGGGTACGGATCATCCCGGGGGCCACGGCGTTGACGCGGATTCCGAAGCGTCCGGTCTCACGCGCTAGCGACTTGGCGAAGGCATTCAGCCCGGCCTTGGAGGCGGCGTAGGCGGTGAGGCCGAACTTGCCGCGCTCGCCGTTGATCGAGGAAACGAGCACCACACTGCCCCCGCCGGCCGCTCGCAGGTGTGGCACCGCGACTCGGCACAGGTGGAAGGCCGAGTGCAGGTTGATCGACAGCACATCCTCCCAGTCCTGGGGCGGCAGCTTCCAGCACACCCCGTCGCGGGTGATGCCGGCAGCGTGCACCAGCACATCGAGTCCGCCGAGATGTTCGATCGCCTCGTTCACCGCCGCGCCGCAGGCGGTAGCACTGCGCAGATCGGCGGTGATCGCGTGCCCGGCGCCCTGTGGCACCGTCTCCTCGCGATCGACCGACACGACGTTGAAGCCGTCACGCGCCAACGCCGCCACCACGGCGCTGCCGATGCCGCC
>JACZXM010000224.1 GCA_022571615.1 Acidobacteriota bacterium
CAGGACCAACCCGAAGAATGCAACCTATTTTCTGCACTGATTAATAGCTGGGGTGCCTGCAACGGACGGGCCGAGACGTAGGGCAGAAAGGGCTCGCTCGGAAACAGCTCGATGAAGTTCTCGAGGATGTTCTCGTACGGGTACTTGAAGCGGTTCTTGGAGCGGCCCTCGGGCGAGGTCAGCAATTGGTTAAGCACATCGCGCCGGCTCAGGCGGCCCTCCCGCAGCTCGGTGGCATAGAACTCCCTGCCGGCCCCCATCGGCGCTCCGTTCCAGGATCACCCGGTACAGCACGTCGATGTAGTCAGCATCGTCGTCCAGGTCGTAAAGGCGCGGCGCGAACTCGGTCACGCTTCCCTCGAAACGGTCGGGACTCGGCGGAATACCCCCCGGAGCAGCGAAGTGTGCAATCCGACCTCGCTGGGGTCAAACACCGGGTCTGGCCAGTGCCGGGCCGGGCTGGCGCGCCAACGCTGGGTGCCAGGCGAACCAGGAGATGCGGGTCAAAAGCTGTTAACCTTGACTCTCAGCCCGACGCAGGCCGGTCCCGCCACGGTCCAGGGTGTGCGTTCGGGCTTGTTTTGTCAGCACATCGGGATCCCCTGGGGAGTGTCGTTGCGGTCGGGTCGGTTCAGGCGGACGTTGGTAGGGTGGCTACCGCTGTTGGCTCTGGTGGTTGCGTCGGGGGCGGTAGCCTGCATGTCTCAACGGGGTGCTACTGCGGGTGCGGAAAGCGGCGCGTCTACAGCGTTGCACTCGGTCGGGCTCCTCGACGTACTGCAAGAGTACGCCTCCGGGGCCCTCCCTCGCGCGCCTTGTATCCACGCCCCTTTCCATCCCCTCGCTACGCACCTCGCTGAGACATGCAGGCCAGCAGTAGGTTTGCAACCCGCCCGCGCGTCTGCCGGGCAAGACGTTGCGGATCTACGCTCGGAGCTTTCGCGCCGGCGGTCCTGGGGCAGCCTGGAGGAGGGTCCGAGAGAGTTCTACTTCACCCGGGCGATATACTCGGGCAGTCGCGGTATGTGGGGCAGGGGACGACCCCCCTGGGCGACCGACTACCCGAAGGCGGATCTGCAGTTCGTGTTCGGGCTCCGCCGTCTGACCCGGATCGACGCCTACGAGCGCGACCACGCGATGCCGCTGACCGACCCCGAGTTATCGCGATTTCCCTTCTTGTACGCGCTGGAGGTCGGGTACATGAGCATGACCGACGCCGAGGTCGAGGGATTGCGCCGCTACCTCCTTGCTGGCGGCTTCCTGTTCATCGACGATTTCTGGGGTACCTGGGAGTGGCGCAACTTCGAGTACGAGATCGGTCGCGTGCTTCCCGACCTACAGATCGTCGACCTGCCGCTGGAGCACCCGATCTTCCACACCTTCTACGACATCGACAAAATCATCCAGGTTCCGAGCGTTCGGATCATTCGGGGCGGCCCGACGTGGGAACAGGATGGATACGTGCCGTACGTGAAGGCCATCTTCGGTGAGGACGGGCGATTGATGGTCATCATCAACTGGAACACCGACCTCGGGGACGCCTGGGAATGGGTTGATAACCCGTACTATCCGCTCGAGTACTCGAACTTCGCCTATCAGATGGCGATCAATGCGATCCTCTACGCGATGAGCCACTGATGTCGCCGGCGCTCGAGTCCGTGTTCGAGGTGTTCTTCAAGTACAAGCCCTTCATCTTCGAGAAAGGCCGGTTGGTGCTGGGTGGCTCTTGGGCGGGCGTGTTGGCAGCCCTGCTGTTGATCGGCATCGGCGTGATCGCTCTGCGTCGCTATCCCGCCATCGGAGGCAAGAGCACGCGTCGTGACCGGATCGTGTTGTTGTCGCTGCGGGTGGCTATTCTCGGGCTGTTGTT
The DNA here is from genome assembly GCA_022571615.1 of Acidobacteriota bacterium. Classification (GTDB taxonomy): domain Bacteria; phylum Acidobacteriota; class UBA890; order UBA890; family WLXD01; genus JACZXM01. Next base: position 1,871 of record JACZXM010000224.1, read on the forward strand.
GCTGTGTTTGCTGCGGCCGGCGCTGGTGGTGGCAACCGCGGTGCCGCAGCAGAACTTCGTCGGCGTCCTGCTGGACGATTCTCGCAGCATGCGGATCGCGGATCTGGAGGGCGAAGCGCGCGGCGAGTTCATCCGTTCGGAACTGGCTGCCGAGGGAGGGCTTCTCGATGAGCTCGCCGCCCGCTTCAAGTTGCGGCTCTTCGGGTTCTCCTCCGGCGCGGCGCGGCTGGAGTCGCCGGCGGACCTGCGGTTTGCGGGTCAGCGGACCGACCTGCCCCAGGCTCTGGATCGAGTCCGCCAGGAGCTGGTGGCGCTGCCGGTCTCGGCGATCGTCCTGATCTCGGACGGGGCGGACAATGCCGGGGAGGGCCTCACCGAGACCCTGAGCATGCTCCAGGACCGCTCGATTCCGGTGTTCGTGGTCGGGCTCGGAGCGGAGGTCTTTTCGCGTGATATCGAGATCGCGCGCGTCGATGTGCCGCGGGAAGTGCTGGCAGGATCGTCGGTGGGCGCCGACGTCGTGATCCGTCAGCGTGGCTTCGATGGGGTGTCGGTGGAGTTGTTCGTTCAGAATCGGGGGCAGATCCTGGCCACCCAGACGGTCGATCTCCCGGTGGGCGGCGACACGATCGTGGTCAAGGTGCACTTTCTCGCCGATAAGGCCGGATCGGGGCTGCTCTCGTTCCGGGTCGCGTTACAGGAAGGAGAGATGGTGGCGCAGAACAACGAACGCGAGGCGCTGGTCGCCGTACGCGACGAGAGCGTTCGCATTCTCTACTTCGAGGGCGAGCCCCGGTTCGAGGTGGCGTTCATGCAGCGGGCTCTGCAGGACGATCCCAATCTGGCCGTGGTCAGCCTCGTGCGCACCGCCGACAACAAGTTCATGCGCAAGCTCGTCGACCCCGACGAGCGATTCGGCGGGGAGAACGAGTTGTTCGCTGGGTTTCCGGACACCCGCGAGGAGCTATACGCGTACAGCGGGCTGATTCTGGGCAGCGTCGAAGCCGACTTCTTTACTCCAGATCAGCTGCGCATGATCGCTGACTTCGTCTCCCAGCGCGGCGGCGGCCTGCTGACCCTAGGGGGGCAGCACAGCTTCGCCGGCGGCGGGTACGCGGGGACTCCGGTGGCAGACGTCTTGCCGGTAGTTCTGCCGACCCAGGCACCACAGGACGGATCGAACCGGCCGGTTCCTTACGCCGAGATCAAGGTCTCTCCGACGCTGTTCGGACTTTCCCACCCGGTGGTGCAGCTGGCCGACACGCCCGAGGACAACATCGAGCGCTGGCAGGCGCTCCCGCCGCTGGTGACGGTCAACCCGATGAGCCACACCAAGCCCGGCGCCGCGACGCTGTTGGAGGGTCATAGCGACTTGCTTGCCGAGCCCCAGGTGGTGCTCGCCTACCAACGCTACGGGTCTGGCAAGTCGATTGTATTCAACGTAGTGGACTCGTGGCAGTGGCAGATGCACTACGACATCCCGCTCGACGACATGACCCATGAGACGCTCTGGCGGCAGCTGCTCCGATGGCTGGTCAGTGACGTGGCCGGTCAGGTGCAGGCCCGGCTCGAGCGCGATCGCTTCGAGATTGGCGAGCCGGTCGAGTTGGTGGCCGACGTGTTCGATGACACCTACCTGGCGGTCAACAACGCGCAGGTGACCGCGCGCGTGGCGGGACCGGAGGGCGAGGAGCACGACCTGGTGCTGCGATGGGAGGTCGAGTTCGACGGACGCTATACAGCGCGGTTTACGCCGCGGCGGGAAGGGTTCTACGAGATCCAGGTCTCAGCGCTGCGAGGATCGGAGGTGCTCGGCGAGGACACCGTGACCGGCCAGGCAACCGAGCTTACCCACGAGTTCTTCGCTGCCGAAATGAATCGCTCTTTGCTGCAGCGGGTCGCGGCTGAAACACAGGGCCGCTTCTACACCCCGGCCACGGTGAACCAGCTGCCCAGCGACATCCGGTTCACCGACGGGGGTAGCACGGTAGACGAGGTCCTCGATCTGTGGGACATGCCGATCGTCTTTGTCGCCTTGATCGTCCTGATCGGCACCGAGTGGACGATCCGCAAGCTCCGGAGGCTGGCGTGATCCCGGTGACTCGCAGCCCGTGGAACAAGCGGCGCGAGACGTACGCCAGGCAATTGCGGGCGCACGCGCGGGCGGGCGCGTTGGTCGCGCTCGCAGCTGCACTCGTTGCTTTCTCGGGCGCGGTGCAGGGGAATAGTTGGCTGATTGTCATCAGTGGCGTCGGTGGCGATAGCCAACACCGCAAGGCGTTCGTGGAAATGTCGCTGGCGATGATCGATGCGGCGCAAGGGCGCTTTGGCCTGCCAGCGGACCACGTCATTTACCTGGCGGAGGAGCAGGAGCTGGCGCCCGACCGTATCGATGGCCGTTCGACGCGAGGCGAGATCGAGGTTGCGATCCGCACCGTCGCGAGCGCCGCCGCGCCCGGAGACCAAGTGATCATCCTGTTGATCGGGCATGGTACTTCCCAGGGCCGCGAAGCGCGGTTCGGGTTGCCCGGGCCCGACATGACGGCCGCCGACTTTGCCGAGTTGCTACAGCTGCTCGCCGCTCAGAACGTGGTCTTCGTCAATACCGCCAGCGCCTCGGGCGGCTTCGTCGCCGCCCTCTCCGGGCCGAGGCGTACCGTGGTTACCGCGACGCGGGGCCCGCAGCAGCGTGAGGCGACACTCTTCCCGCGCTACTTCGTGGATGCGTTTGCGCTCGAGGGGGCGGATCTGGATCACGACCAGAGCATCTCGATTCTCGAGGCCTTCACCTATGCCACCAGCGAAGTGGCGCGGGCCTACGAAGCGGACGGAAGACTGCGCACCGAGCACGCGCTGCTGGATGACAACGGCGATGGAGTAGGCTCCACAGAGCCCGATCCGCGGGTCGGCGACGGGGCGCTCGCCCGCCGCCTCGGGTTGGGGCCAGCGATGGTGTCCGGGCGGGATGAAGCGCCCACCGAGACCGCCGATGATGTCGAGCTTGCCGCGTTGCTGGGGCGGCGGGCAGAGTTTCAGGATCGGTTGGAGAAGCTACGCGAGCGCAAGGCCGAGTTGCAGCAGGACCGCTACTTCGAGCTGCTCGAAGAGCTCCTGGTGCAGATCGCGCATCTGGATGCCGCGATCCGTGAGCGCGAAGGAAGTCACCGATGAGTCGAGGGAAGCAATGCCGGCGCGGTGCTTTCTGGCGGGGTCCGACCTGCGTGGTGCTAGTGCTGCTAGCCATCACGGCTCAGGCTCGGGCGCAGACCGAGTCGGCCCTGACGGCGTTTCGGAGCGGCCGCTACCAGCAGGCGATCACGTACTGGGAGAAGGAGTTGCGGGCCGGCCGGGCAACTCCGGAGCAGGCGCGCCACCTGGTCGACGCGCTGATGGAGGTTGGGCGCTACGAGGATGCGATCGAGATGGCTCAACGCGCTCGCCAGGGCAGCGGCGGCCACGAGATCGCCAACCGACTGGGCGAAGCGCTGGGTGCGCTGGGCCGGGGCGATGCCGCTCGGGATGCATTCGAGCTCGCCATCCGAGGGCAAGCGCCCGACGCCGTGCGGGCGGAGCTCAACCTGGCAGTTCTCGAGTTCGAGTCCGGGCACCGGGCGCGGGCCAAACGGCGCTTCGGGGGCTTCATCGACCGCTACAACGCATCATCGACGCTCAGCTCGGAGGAGCTCACCGCGGTGGCGGTGGCGTTGAGCATGCAGGGACGCGACGATCCGGCTCTGTTCCACGATGCCGTACGTGCTTTCGATGAGGCGATCGCAGTGGATCCGGACAACCTGGAGCCGCGACTGCTGCTCGG
>JACZXM010000225.1 GCA_022571615.1 Acidobacteriota bacterium
CCGCCGCTCGAAAGGCCCTGGAACAGTCACGGTCTTTGACCAAGCAACTTCAATTCGCGAGGAAAAGCCTCGAACTGCGCGAAGGGGAAGTTCGCTATCAACTCGGTGACGCGCTGGTCCGCGCGGCCAAACCGTCAAAGGACACGCTGCTGCTTCCCTTCCGCGTCGCGTCACTCTTTCGTCGCGGAGTCCGGCGTACCAGAGCCCGCCGTCAAGACCGGCAGTCCCTTGGTATCACAGCGACCATCAGCGGCCCGGCGCCGGTAGTGGAGTTGCTGCGGCGTACCTGTTTCGATTGCCACTCCAACGAGACGCGCTGGCCGTTCTACGCCTACGTCGCTCCCTTGTCCTGGGGAGTGACCGGTGATGTAGCCGCTGCGCGCTCGCGGATGAACTTCTCGGAATGGGAGGGCCTGCGCGCGGGCTTCAAACGGCGCTTCTCACGCAAGATCGTCGAACGGGTTGAGAAACGCGAGATGCCGCTGCCGCGGTATCTCTGGCTGCATTGGAACGCTCGAGTGACCGACCAAGAGCTCGAGGTGCTAAGGGCATGGCGCGACGAGCTCAACGGGAACCGTTGACGGAGCCGAGCGCTGACAGCCGGGCGGTCGTGCTTTCCTGTGCGGCATCGTGCGCCGTGGGCCGCACCGACCGCGGTGCGACGGACGCGAGTAGGAATCGCCACAGGCGGATCACAACGGCAGGACTCGACCCAAGCCCTTTTCCTGCGCGAGCCTGAAGATCTCTGCTGCCACCACGACGTCCTCGATGCCCATGCCGATGTTCATGTCGACGATGAGCTCGTCCTCGGACTCGCGCCCCGGCTTCAGGCCGGCCACCACCTCACCGATCTGCGCGTGCAGCTCGGGCAGCCCGTGCGGGAGGTAGCCCACACTCATGAAGTACTCCATCTCCTCGAGCGAGTCGACCAGGAACTTGTCGGCGCGGCGAAAGGTCGCCCATTCCCACATGCTGTCGAAATCAACCGGGGCGATGAAAGCGCCCGGAGCCACCCATTCATCGCGCACCTGCGGGTCGGGATCGGAGAGGATCTTGGTGGCGCTGACCACGACCTGGGAGTTCCGTACGACCTGTTCGATGGTGTCGCAGGCCACGATCTCGACCGGGACCTGGTCCTGAAGCGCGGCTGCCAGCCTTTTCGCCGAGCCCGAGGAGTTGTCGGTGACCTTGATGCATCGAAGCTCGGGCAACACTTGCGGTAGCAAACGCACGTGCTCGTGCCCCTGCACACCCGCGCCGATCATGCCCGCTTGCACGGTGTCCTTTCGTGCCAGGTGCTCGCAGGCAATCGCTGTCACCGCCGCGGTGCGCTTGGCGGTGATCCAGGTCGCGTCCATGATGCAGATCGGCCAGCCGGTATCGGGACAGTTGAGGATCAGCAGGGCGCTTGTCTGTGGCAGGCTGTACCTCGGATTGTCGGGGAAGCTCGCGGCCCACTTGATGCCGCAGGCCCTTTCTCCGGGCACCCAGGCGGGCATCGCGTGCATCAAGCTGTCGCGGCGCGGGTGAATGCCGATCTTGGCAGGCATCTCGACTCGCTCTCGGCCGTGTTCGGCTAGCGCGATCCGAACGCGATCGATGACCTCGGCCGGCGTCAGGCCGGCAGCAACCACGTCGTCCTGGGTCAGATACAGCAACTCCTTGCCGCGTCCCTCGGGTACGGTGTCCGGCATCGGAAGGGTCGTGGGTTGTTTCATGGGCGTCGCTCGCGGTGCGGAGTCAGCTTAGGAGGCGGGACAGTCGGAAGCGGTCGTCGGGTTCGCGATCGCCCAGCACGGCCGCCGCAGCGCGTTCGCCGATCGCCGGTCCGTGCTTGTAGCCGTGGCCGGAGCCACCTCCGAGAATCCACACGTTCGCCGCCTCCGGGTGGCGATCGAGGATGAAGTCTTGGTCGGGCGTGTTCTCGTAGGCGCAGACGCGTGACTGCAGCAGCGGCGCGTCCACCATACCGGGAAAGCGGAACGCCATGTACTGGCGTGCCGCCTGTAGCCTCTCCGGTGTCGGCGTGCGTTCCTCTTGGCTCGGGTCCATAAGCGAGCGCCGCGTGTCGTCGGCGACCTTGAAACCGCGGTGCATGTCGCCGGGGATGCCGTAGTAGAGGTTGTCCCCGTTGTCGATCCAGATTGGGAATGAGCCTTCCAGGTAGCGGCTGTCACCCGCCGGGGTCCCGAAATAGTAGACCTCCTGTCGCGTCGGGCGGATGAGGTTGCCGAGCAGGTCCGGAAAGACCCGGCCCAGCCAAGCACCGCAGGCGAAGACGTAGGCGTCGGCCTGTACACGGGACCCGTCGGAGAGCGCCACGCCCCGCATCTCTCCGGAGCTCAGAGCGCCTGGGCGCACCGTCGCCTGCCGGTACTCGCCGCCCTCGGCGAGGAACCCCTCCAGCACCGCGACACAAGCCCGCCAGGCATGCAGATAGCCGGCCTCATGTTCGTAGATGGCCCAGCGAACGCCCTCCGGGTTCATAAGCGGAAAGCGCGCCGCAAGCTGGTCGGCGGTCAGCTCCTCGTACTCCAGGCCTGCGGCGCGGAGCAGTGGAAGCGCGGCGCGCTCGTACTCGTCGAACTCGCCGACCATCCACAGCACTCCGGTGCGGCGATAGAGATCGCGTCCCCAGCGTTGCTCGTTCTCCCTCCACAGCTGCAGGGCGCGCACGACCATCTCGACGTAGATGCGGTCTGGGCCGTAGGTGCCACGGATGACACGCGTCTCGCCCCCGGAGCTGGCGCGTGAGTTGCCAGGCCCCCAGGAATCAACCAGCGTAACGCGCGCGCCGGCGCGTTGCAGATGCAGCGCGGTCCAGCCTCCGAACGCGCCTGCGCCGACGACCAGAATGCGGGGCCCCTGCCGGCGCCGCGACGGTAGCGGGTGCTCGGAAACCTCTGGCCGTCGTCCGATCTCGGCCAGGGCGCCGACCGCAGCGAGAGCCGGAAGGCCGGCACCTGCCTGGAGGACTTGGCGCCGAGAAACCCGTGCGTCGTCGCCTTCGCTGACCGAGCGGTCAGCTCCGTCCTTGGTCATGGAACTGGTCCTCCGCGTTGTGGTGGCAATCGGTCAATCACTTGCGCCTGCGAGTGCCCGCTGGATGTATCGCACCACGGCCTCGGGCAAGGAGGCGCCGAAGCCGAACATCGGAGTTCCCGGCCGTCCTTCCCTGACCGTCTCGTAGAGCTCTTGGAACTCGGGAGCGCGGTTCAGCTTCGTCTGCCCGAGCATGGGCTAACCGGGCCTGCCAGCCGCGTCGGCGGTCTCAGCAGCAGCGGCTGTCACCCTCTCGTAGTAGTCGATGACCTGACGGACATAGTCGCGCTTGGCGGTATAGGAACCCGGGAAAAAGCTGCGCTTGAACCCGTAGATGACGATGTTCTTGAGCTCGTGCGCGCTGAGCCCGAAGTGCTCGATCGCCAGCATGACCTCCTTGGTCACGGTAGTGTTGGAGACCAGGCGGTTGTCGGTGCACAGGGTGGTGGAGAGCCGCTGTGCTCGCAGCTGTCGGAAAGTGTGCCGCGACAGGTTCGTGAGCTTGGGGTTGGTCTGCAGATTGCTGGTCAGACAGACCTCGATGGTGATGCGACGATCGGCGACGTACTCGCTCAGCGCGCGGACGTACTCCTGTTTGTCCTTGATGCGCGGGTTCTTGATCATGCGCGTGTTGAACAAGTAGTAGCCGTGCCCGATGCGATCGGCGTGCAGATCGGTGATCGCCTGGAAGATCGACTCCGGACCGTAGGCTTCGCCCGCGTGCACGGTCTTGTGCAGAAAATTCCGTTGCGCGACGTCGTAGGCGCGCCAGTGATCCTCTGCCGGAAAGCCGCTTTCCCGCCCGGCCAGATCGAACCCCGTGATCGGCACCCCGTACCGATCCCGGATGGCGACCGCGGCGCGCGCTAGCTCCAACGAGGCCAACCCGTACAGATCGTCGTGGCGCGTGAACGGGTGCACCCGAAACAGCTCGTCGTAATAAGGAGACATAGCGGCGACGAAGTACCGCAAAGCGCACACGGTGATGGCGCACTTGTACTCCGGCTCGCGCCCGTCGCGGATCGCCTTTCGCCGGTTCGCCCGCCGGGTGGCTCGGGCCAAGCCGCGATTGACCGCCTGCAGGACGGTTCTCATGTCCATCGTCCTGCTGGAGTGCAGCTGCGGGGCGAACCGAACCTCGAAGTAGCGCACGCCCTCCTGATAGTTGTCCTCGGCGAGCTCGTACGCGACCCGCTCGAGGGCCTCGGCATCCTGCATCACGCCAACCGTGAGCCCGAATCCCTGCAGATACTCTGGCAGGCTCCGGTAACGGTCCTTGAAGACCAGCTTGCGGAGGCCGGATTGGGTCATGGACGGAAGCTTCACCTTCCTCTCGCGAGCCAGCTCGATGAGGGTGCCGAGCCGCAGCGACCCGTCAAGGTGGACGTGCAGATCGGTCTTGGGCAAGCTGCGGACGAACTGCTCGGAGATCATCTTGTCTCGCCTGCTGCCTGCTGCCGGGGTCGGGGCGTCGAGGTAGTGGCGGGCATTCAGAAGGTCTCGCCCGTTTCCGCCATCGCCTCCAGGCTGGCCGGGGGCTCGAAGCGTTCCCCGTACTCCGATGCAAGCTCCCGACTGCGCACGACGAAGTCACCCAGGCCGTAGTCGTTGATGTACTGGACCGTCCCCCCCTTGAACGGGGCGAAACCCCAGCCCAGGATGCTGCCGAGATTGGCCTCCGCGACGGTGGCGATGACGCCCTCTTCCATGCAACGGGCGGTCTCGAGAGCTTGGACGAACAACAGGCGCTCGATCACGGTTGCCTCTTCGAGCTGGAGCTCGGACACGGGAAAGATCTCCGAAAGGCCGGGCCACAATCGCTTCGGGCCTGGGTCGGGGTAGTCGTAGAATCCACCGCCCTTGGCACGGCCGGCGCGGTCGTGATCGCGGACCATCTTGAACAGAACCTCGTGCGCGGGATGCTCGGGTACGGGCAGGCCGGCGGCCTCGAGGTCTCGGGTGGTTTGCTCGGTGATGTGCATTGCCAGCTCCAGGCTCACCTCGTCGAGTACCGCCAACGGTCCGACCGCCATCCCGGCCTTTCTTCCGGCCATCTCGATCGCGGCCGGGTGATGGCCTTCTCCGAGCAGCGCCATGCCCTCCATCGTGTAGGTGGCGAACACACGTGAGGTGTAGAAGCCGCGGCTGTCGTTGACCACGATCGGCGTCTTGCCGAGTGCGAGCACGAAGTCGAACGCGAGCGCGATGGTCGCCTCCGAAGTCGCCTCGCCACGGATGATCTCCACCAGCGGCATCCGTGGGACGGGAGAAAAGAAGTGCAGGCCGATGAAATTCTCCGGCCGGCTCGAGCGCGTAGCCAGGCTGGTGATCGGCAGCGTCGAGGTATTGGAGGCGAACACCGCCGAATCCGCCAGCTGGGCCTCGGCTTCCTCGGTTACCTGGCCCTTGAGCTCGCGATTCTCGAAGACCGCCTCAATCACCAGATCGCACGCCCCCAGGGCGGCGCTCTCTTCGGTCGGCTGAATCCTGCCGAGCAGCGCGTCGCGGCTCTCGGCCGGCATGCGGCCACGTTGCACCGCGCGCTCGGCGATGGCCTCGCAACGGGCCTTGCCCGCCTCGGCCGCCTCCAGCGAGACGTCCTTGAGC
>JACZXM010000226.1 GCA_022571615.1 Acidobacteriota bacterium
GAATGCTCGGATTCCTGCTCTTTGCCGGGGCGTTGCACATCGACCTGGACCGCCTGCGGGAGCAACGTCGCATCGTCAGCACGCTGGCGACGGTCGGCGTGCTGCTCGGTACGTTGCTGACCGGTGGCGCGGTCTGGCTGTTGTTCAACGCACTCGGCCTGCAGGTGCCCTGGTTGTACTGCCTGCTGTTCGGGGCGCTGATCTCGCCCACCGACCCGATCGCCGTGCTGGGCGTCCTCAAACAGGTCGACGCGCCGCGCAGCATCGAGACCAAGATCGCCGGCGAGGCGCTGTTCAACGACGGTGTCGGTGTGGTGGTGTTCCTGGCGATGGTGGTGGCAGGCCTGCTGATAGGTAACCCGGGGCGCGCGGATGCGATGTCGCTCAAGACGCGGCAGCATCTGGACATGTTCTGGGAATTGATCGACGAGATTCTCAATGCCGCGCTGTTCGTGCTCATCGGACTGGAGATCCTGGCGCTGACGTTCCGCGCCGAGCACCTGGCGGCCGGCCTGCTCACCATCCCGCTGGTGCTTTGTGTGCGCTTCATCAGCGTCGGCCTCCCGGTGGCGGTTCTGCGACGTTTCCGGACCTTCAGCCCGCATGCGGTCAAGGTGCTCACCTGGTCCGGCCTGCGCGGCGGGATCTCCGTGGCGTTAGCCCTGTCGTTGCCCGCGGGACCGGAGCGCGATCTGCTGGTGACGGTGACCTACGCGGTCGTCACCTTCTCGATCCTGGTGCAGGGCGTCACCATCGGACCGCTCTTGCGGCGCCTGTATCCAGAGGCGCGGCAATCGGCCGGATGAGGCTCGTCAGCAACCCGTCCGCGAACGTGCGGGCAAGATCGTCACGGCGGCCCGCGCACTGGCGTTAGAATCTGAACCCTCATGAGCAAGCTGCAGGATCAGGAAGCGAACCCTTCGTCGGAGTCCCCGGACGAGCGAAGCCAGCGGACCGCGTTCGAGAAGACGCCGCTCACGCGCCCCGAGTACCTCGGGGTCATGACGCACTTCTATCGTGCCGAGTCCCACCGCTCGACGGTCTGGCGCCAGCGTATGGACGCCACCACCAACTGGGCGGTGCTGACCTGTGCCGGGATGCTGTCGTTCGCCTTCGCCAACCCGAACAACTCGCACTTCCTGCTGCTGGTCTCCAACCTGGTGATTTTCGGCTACATGGTGATCGAGGCCCGTCGCTACCGTCGCTACGAGGTTTACCAGGCGCGGTTGCGGATGCTCGAGGAGAACTTCCTGCTGCCGATCGTGTCGCGCGACCTGATCTCGCCGAAGGATTACTGGCGCCAGGAAATCTGCGGCGATCTCGACAACCCGACCTACAAGAGCCGATTGCTGCCGAGCATCGGTCTGCGGCTGCGCCGAAACTACGCGTTCATCTACGCGATCCTGGCGGGGGCCTGGTTACTCAAGCTGGAGATGCACCCGACGCTCGCCACATCCTTCGAGGAGGTCTGGGAGCGGATGGCGGTTGGCCGACTGCTGCCCCCGGCGGTGGTGCTCGCTGGCGGCGTGCTGTTTTATGGCTCGATGCTGGTGCTCATGTTCATGGGGCGCCGGATCCACGGCATGGGGCCCGCCGATGAGGTCGCCGGCGTCGAGCGACATCCGGAGCGCTGGAAGATCTGAACCGGAACCGCGCATCGAAGTGTCACTCGAGGAGAGGAGATGAAGGCTACGGATGCCAGAGGTATCCGTGTCCTGGTGGACGCCGATGCCTGTCCGGTCAAGCAGGAGGTCTATCGGGTGGCGAGGCGTTATGGGCTGGAGGTGAAGCTGGTCGCCAACTCGTGGATGCAGGTGCCGGTGGCACCCTGGTTGCAGCTCGTGGTGGTCGACAAGAGCGGCCAACTCGACGATGCCGACGACTGGATCGCGGAACGCGCCAACGATCGCGACATCGTGGTGACGGAGGACATTCCGCTGGCGGCGCGCGCGCTCGCCAAGGGCGCCCGGCCGATCAGCCCGCGTGGCAAGCTGTGGACCGAGGACTCGATCGGCTCTGCCCTCGCCAACCGCGACCTGCTGGCGGAGTTGCGCGAAGCGGGCACGATCACCGGTGGGCCACCACCGTTTGAGAAACGGGACCGTTCCCGATTCCTGCAAAGCCTCGACCAGGCTGTTCAGGCGATAAGCCGGCGGGTCGAGCGCGTCGACTGAGACCGTGCAGCGGGCGTCTCGTTCGAAGACGTCATCGGTTCTTCCTGGTGCCCCTACCCAAGAGAGCAGTTCGGAAGTCCGCCAGCGTCGGAGCAATCTCCTGCCATTCAACCGGCCGCTCGAGCAATTCCGCCAGCGCAGGAGGAACTTCAATGCTTTGCTCGACCAACGGCTCCACGATCCGCTCAAACTTGGCCGGGTGGGCAGTGGCGACCACGATCCAGTCCCGACCCGGCTGCTCATCCTCCATCCATCGCCGGAGCTGCCAGGCGGTGGCGGTGTGCGGGCAGATCGCGATGCGTAGTCGGCGCCACGCATCGACGATGGAGTCCCGAATCTGCTCATCGGAAACGGCGCGCGCGCTGAGGCGGGATTCAGGCTCGTGGGCGGCCGGGAATAGGTCGAACAGCCGCTCCACGTTGCTGGGATTGCCGACGTCCATGGCTGAAGCCAACGTGGGAATGGTCTCTCCGGGCTCCCAGACCCCGGCGTCGAAGTAGCGCGACAGGACCGGATTGGCGTTCGTGGCCAGCGCCACATGACCGATCGGCAAGCCGATGTGCCGCGCCCAGATACACGCCAGGGAGTTGCCCAGATTGCCCGCCGGGATGATGAAATGAGCATCTCTGCCCGTTTCGCGCCAATACTCCAAACTGCTGGCCGCGTAATAGACCATCTGCGGCAGCAAGCGCGCGATGCTGATGCTGTTCGCCGACGTCAAGCGCAGCTTCGAGGTGGTTTGCTCGTCCACAAACGTCTGTTTCACAATGCGCTGGCAATCGTCAAATGTGCCTGCCACCTTGAAACTGCGGATGTGCTCGGGCCAGCAACACAATTGGTGTTGCTGGCGCGCGCTGATCATTCCAGCCGGATAGAGGATGGCGACGTTCGTGGACGGGTAGTGCTCGAAAGCTCCGGCAACCGCGGCGCCGGTATCTCCGGAGGTGGCCACCAGCACGGTCAGCGGGGCATCGTCCGGCTTCTTGGAATACTCCAGGCACCCGGCGAGAAAGCGCGCGCCTACATCCTTGAAGGCTGCGGTCGGCCCGTGAAACAGCTCCAGGATCCGGACCTGCGGGTCCGCTGTGGGCGCCAGCGGGATATGGAAACCGAACGCATGTTCACAAATGCTGCGCAGCGCGCCTTCCAGTTCGCCGCCCTCGAAGAACGGATGCAGCAGCCGTACCCCGACATCGGGCATGGTCTGACAATTCTTCAAATCTGCCGGACCTAACGTCGGGAACGACTCCGGCACGTAAAGACCACCGTCCGGCGCCAGACCATCGGCGATGGCCTCAACCAGGCCTACGGGTTCGGAGTTGCGGCGGGTGCTGTGGAAACGCAGGGCAGACATGGGTCAAAGCACTTGAACACCGGGGCAGTTCACCGGGGAGCAGAGGAAAGTAGCGGCTATTGCATGCCGGCCAAAGGCGGCGACCATGGCAGCGGCCCCGGCATCGGCGTCAGCCTCGCCCGAGAACCACGCAAAAAGGCTGGGACCGGCGCCGGAAATGGAGCAACCGAGGGCACCGGCTTGCAGAGCCGCGTTCTTGACGTCGGCAAAGCCGGGAATCAGCGGGCTGCGACACGGTTCGATCAGCAGATCCTGCAACGACCGGGCAATCTGATCCAGGTTTCCGCTCTGGCATCCGGCAAGCAGACCCGCCAGGTTTGCCGATTGGCCAACGACGGTTTTCAACGGGAACTCCTCAGGCAGGATGGCTCTTGCTTCCTTGGTGCGGATCTGGAATTCGGGGTGAACCAGGGCGCACCAAATTGTGTCGGGCACCGGCAACCGCACGGGCAGGGTACCGGGCTGAGGGTGGCACAGCGTCAAGCCGCCCAGCAACGAAGCCGCCACGTTGTCTCCGGGAACCGCGCCGCCAGTGGTGACCGACTCCCCGGCCAGCGCGAAGGGGTACAGCTCCGGCGTGGGCAGACGTTCGGCTAGCAACTCGTTGAGCGCCGCCACAGCACCCACCGCCGACGCCGCCGACCCTCCCATTCCCGAGGCGAGCGGAATCCCCTTGTGCACGACGATCTCCAACCCGACCGCACCCAACCCCAGTTGCCTGACCATCTCCAGCACGGCTACCGATGCGGTGTTGTTCCGGGCGGATTTCGGCAGGTCGGTCACGCAGCCGCTGATTTCGACCACCCGGACCCCCGGTTCGGCGCCGCGCCGCACGATGACCCGATCCGACGCCCCAGCCACGGCATGGCCCAGGATGTCGAAACCCACTCCCACGTTGCCGACGCTGGCCGGGGCCTGGGCAACGGCTTCCGCTCGGTCGTCGCGAAGTTCGTGCACGATCAGATCTAAACCTCTGCTAGCGCTGGCGGGAGAGCTCGATCCCGAAAAACGCGTTCGGATAATCGACCGTCAACCTGCACCGCAACGCGATATCGCTTCCGAGGGTGCCATCGGCGGTGACGAAGATGGCGCCGACGTGATCCTCGCGCCGGACCAGCGACAGCAGGAACCGATGACCGGTGATCACGAGCGCGAGCTTGTCGACGACCTCGGTCTCGACCCGCCGCGATCCGCCCAACCCACCGATCGTTTCGAGACGGCGCTGCACCGTTCCGAACTGGAGCTTGTCGAAGATGCTGCCTCCGATGGAAGTGTTGCGCGCCCCGGTGTCGAGCCCGAACAACAGGCGCTGCCCGTCGGCGGCCGTCAACCTCACGAGCGGCTCACCGAGCCAGAACAGATTACGGACGCCGTAATCCCGCGGAGTGGACAGCGCGGCGCGATACGTGCCGCCGGCGTAGTCCAGCTCGGCGGCGAGGTGGCGGATCGCGTTCCAGCCCACAATTCCGTCGATCTTGAATCGGGTTCCGTCGGCAATCTCGAACTCCAGCGCATGGTCATCGAACAACAGCACCGTGTGGTCGCGGATGTGCACATTGCCGAGCCGCAAGTCGGGCAGGACGCCGTACTGGCCCTGCAGCTCGATACCACTACTGGTGCCCACCGCGACGCGGTTGCCGCCGGTGCGCACCCGCAACTTACCAGCCAGACCGCGGCGGATAACGGTGAAGGCGGCCCCGGTGTCGAACACGAACTGAAGCCGCTGGCCGTTGGCCTCCACCTCGATCAGGGGCACTTGGGAGGGCGCCATCGACAGGCGGTCCGAGACCGGTTGCTCGAGCTCGGAGAACCGTTCGGGCGGCAAGCTTCGCAGCACTTCGACTGCCGGGTCCGCCGTACCCCCCGAGGCAAGGCGCAGCTCCTGCAGCTGATCGTAATCCGCCGCGTTCAGCAGGAGGCTCTCGAGCAGGCGAACGGCCAGTGTTCGGATGCCGCTATTGTCGGCTCGCGTGAGAAGCTCGAGGCTCTCGCGCGCCGGTAACGGCCGGCCCTCGGCCAACTGCCGCAGCGCCACCCCGAGTGCCAGCGGCTCGGGGTCGATCCCGCGCGCCGTCAGCGGTCGAAAATCGAGGTTCTGGAGGGAGCGAGGAA
>JACZXM010000227.1 GCA_022571615.1 Acidobacteriota bacterium
CTTCTTGTCTTGTTCCCACGCCTCAATTTCATAGGTGAGCCTGTTTCTGTCTACTTCGGTCAGGACTGACCTTACGCGCACCCGGCCGCCGACCGGCGTCGGCGCCAGATGTCGCAGACCGTCCACCGCGTAGCCGACGGTGGTGTGGCCGTCGGGAAGGTACGGGTCCGACGCCTCGATGCAGCATTGCTCCATCAGCGCCAGCAGCGTGCGACCGATCGCGACATAGGGGACCAGGAGCGCAAAGACCAGCGAGCCGAGGACGTTGATCCAGATCAGCGGCAGGGCAGTGAAGATCAGCGCGAAGCCGAGCACCGGGCCCGTCACGACGCTGACCAGCCACAGGAAGCCGGCGACGCGGACGGTCCACCACCAGTGACCGCGCACCATCCTCGAGCTGCCGCGGAAGGCGTCGCGGATCCGCTTGTCCTCGAACAGGATCTCCTGCTGCACGAAAGCCGCCGATCCCAGGAGGCCGAGCTCCTCCCCCGACCAGAAGGCCAGCGCCACGTCGCGGCCACGCTCCATGCCCGCGAGTCGAGCGGCGGCACCGAGAACCGCCGCTACGCCCGAAGCGTTGTCGTCGGCCCCGTTGTGGATCTGGCCTGCCTCGTCCCAGCGGGCCAGCGAGTTGCCATTGCCACCGCGACCGAGGTGGTCGAAATGAGCGCCAAGCATGACCCACCGCTTGGCGAGCCCGGTGCTCGATACCGAGGCGGGCAGATAGCCGACAATGTTGTAGCCGGTGGCACGCTTGCGATAGAGCTTCACGTCAAGCTCTAGCGACACCCCAAGATCGAAGCCGGTCGCGTGCGGGTTCCCACTGTCGAGCTCCGCCTGCACGGCCTCCAGGTCCCGCCCGCTGACACCGAACAGCGCACGGGCGACCTCGCCGCTAATGCTGGCGGCGGTGATTCCGGAGCCGGCGACCGCGGTGTCGAACGCCATCGACACGACCTCGCCGGCGTTGGGGGAGCGCGGTCCGGTGAAGACCAGGATCCCTGCGGCACCACGCTCCCGGGCCTGCATCGCCTTATACCGCAGCCCGGCATAGCGCGACAACACGGCGCCGGCCTCCTGGTCGACGTCTGCCGGGAAATAGCGCAGCACGACGACGATCTTGCCCTTCACCTCGAGGGTGCCGTAGCTGTCGTACGGGTAGCCCTGGCTCGGCGGAACGACCAGCCCATATCCTGCGAACACGGCGGCGCCGGCCACGCCAGCGTGATCGGAGAAAGTCAGCGCCTGGATGTGGGCTGCGTCTGCCCAGCTGCGCCCACCGGCAACCGAAAGCGCGCTGCCGCCATCGCTGACGTCAGAGGTGAACTCGAACGGCAGACGGAAGTCATCCTCTCCGGGCAGCGGACGGGCGCCGATTCGCCCGAGCTCGGCAACGATGTAGTCGGCCGCTCTTGCTGCCCCCTCGCTTCCGGTCAGCCGTCCCTCGAGCTGGTCGGAAGCAAGGTACTCCACATGGCGCCGGATCATCGCCGCCAGATCGTCCTCAGAACCGCTCGCCAGGGCACCGAATCCCATCGCACCTGTCAGCGCCAGAGCTACGGCGACGGCCATGTGACGAACCGATGTGCGCTGCTCGATCATCGAGCAGCCCGTGGCAGAAGTCGTGTGTGTCGCGTTGTGTCCCCCTCGGAGTTGGATGTTCGCAACGGAGCGGCCGCCAGCGCCTCGAGCGCTCGCTCGTGATTCCAGCGTCCAAGGAAGATCTGGCCGCCCTTTCCTCCATGGCGCTGGGAAGTCCACGACAGCAAGGTGCCATCGGGCGAGGGCACCGGCAGACCGTCGAAGCCATCGGCATGGGTCACGCGCACCGGTTCTTTGGTCCCTTCGATGTCGACCATGTAGAGCTCGAAGTTGGTGAACCCTAGCTTGTTGGAAGAGAAGAACACGTACTGTAGTGACGGGTGCACGTACGGAGCCCAGCTCAGCGCGCCGAAGTCGGTCAGTCGCCGTTTGCCGGCGCCGTCCGGCTCCATCGACCAGACGTCAGCCTTGAGCCCCGATTCGTCGAACTGGCGCCAAATGATGCGCGATCCGTCCGGAAAGAAGAACGGGCCGCCATCGTATCCCGGCACGTCCGTAAGCTGCCGCACGTCCGAACCGTCCGCCCGCATGATGAAGATGTCGCTGAAGTACGACGGGTCCATCTCCAGAAGCCTCTGCTCCTGGGGGTCGAGCTCGCGGTTGTACGCATTGCGATTGGAGGCGAAGACGATCCACTCACCGTCGGGCGAATAACTGCCCTCGGCGTCGTACCCGCGCGCGTGGGTCAACCGGCGCCGTCGGCCACTGGCAGCGTCGCGAACGTAGATTTCCATCTCAGGGTCGTAGTCCCACGCGTAGCGCCGCTCCTGCCCCGACGCCCTGAACGCAAGCTCCTCTTGCTGATAGCGAATCGAGCTCGGGTCGTGATGGGTCGAGGCAAACTCGATGTCTCCGTTTACCGGATTGATGAACGCGCAGGTGGTCTTGCCGATCCCGGGCGAGACCAGCTCGCTGTCGCCGGTGGTCAGGTCGAGCAAGTAGATCTGGAAGAACGGGTTGCCGTCCTGGCGCTCGCTCTGGAGCACCATCTTGCTGCCGTCGGGAGAGAAATAGCCTTCACCGGCACGGGCCCCCTCGTAGGTCAAGCGACGGATCCGAGTCAGGAAATCGCTCTCCTGGACCTCGGATTGCGCCACCGGCACGTGCGACAGCACGGTTGTCGGCAAGGTCGCGAGCACTGCGGTCAGGACGACCTCCCGTGTGGCAGAACGACGATGGGCCACGCTTGGATCCCTCGGCTGGAGAAGTTCGAGATTGGTCGGGCCGGCGGTCCCGTGCACATCTCACCATGATACCGGCGCGCACTGCGTTGCGCCTGCACAAGGGGACCTCAGGACAAGTGAAGCCCAAGCTCCCGAAAGGAGTCAGGCCGTGCGTTCGCGGCGACCGGGAAGGCGGAATATCACGCCGCCGTGCTTCTGGTTCTGCACCTGAACGGCGAGAGTCATCAGCTCCTGGACCGAGAGGTCCATGTCTTCCCTCCAGGCATCCAACTTGTCGAGCAACTCCAGCCGCCGTAGGAAGTTGCTGTCTAGGCGCAACTCGGCGAGCACACGCCAGTCCTTGTCCGTTCGGGGGTGCGAGAAACCGTTGACCCACCGGTTGAACGTGCTCGGGTCACGATGGATCGAGCGCGCTACCTCGGCCTCGGAGCTGAACTTGCCCTGCTCGAGCAACGCGGCAACTGCCGCCTCGAGTTGTCGGCCCAGGAAGCGAGATCGATAGGTTGCCTTGCGCGAGCGTGCCGATGGCATGGGATGAAACTACAAGAGTCGGCAGCGCTTGGGAAGACCTCACTCCGTGGCCACCCTCACGAGGGATCACGGCCCTGATAGATGCCGTTTGCCGCATTGTTGTTGCATCGTTGCATCATCTATGCAATGATGAGCTATGACGTGCACCAGAGGGAAATAGGATGATTACCTATTAATTAATGAGTTTACCTATCATTTACTAGCCAGGACAGTCGTGATCGGACACTCATAACGACATATCACGGGAGGTATGCACATGCGTCGCTCTTCTATCGGAACCCCTTTTTTTGTTCGATGTATTGCACCGTTGCAGCAATACATCTACACGGCGACAGTGATGCGCACGCCTAGCATCGAGCGCCGGCAGCTGACCGCACGTCGCCTCGCCGTAGCGGTTCTCGTTCTCTGTGCGCACGGCTTGACGGTCGGGTGCGCGACCTTGACGCCGAAGCTCACGCCCGGTCACGTCGGGTTTATCGCAGCCTCGGCAGGCGACGTGTTTTCGACGCAACGCGCCCTCAGCGTAGGGGCTACCGAGCGGAACCCGTTCCTTGGTGAGCAGCCGGGCACTGGCAAGATCATCGCTCTGAAGGTCGGTGGATGGGCCGCCATGCGAACGATCGAGCGCGCGGTTGAGAAAGAGATCGGACGCGATCTGAAATGGTGGGAGAATGTTCTGCTCTGGATCATCCCGACGGGGGTATCCGTCTGGGCAACCCAGCACAACATGCGCGTGGCGGGTA
Source organism: Acidobacteriota bacterium (assembly GCA_022571615.1). GTDB lineage: Bacteria > Acidobacteriota > UBA890 > UBA890 > WLXD01 > JACZXM01. The sequence goes on from JACZXM010000227.1 coordinate 4,061, forward strand.
GCTACCAGTAGGACGGCGGCAACAGAGGTTCAGCGCAGCTGGAGCAAGGTGGTTAGACGGTTGTACTTGCAGCACGCCTCGACAGGGCGCAGGATGCTTGCCGATCCTCCATCATCCCATCGACTGCGGCGAGCGCTCCCCTGTGCACCTGGCTGGCGACATCGGCGGCACCAAGACACTGCTGGGCCTGTTCACCCCTGACCGGGGCCCGCGACATCCCGTGGAGCTGGCCGCCCTAGCTAGCCGCGATTTTCGCAGCGCCGGTGCGTTGCTCGGTCAGTTCCTCGATGGGCGCAAGATCGATGGCGCGACGTTCGGTGTTGCCGGCGCCGTGCTGAACGACGGCGCCTGGGGCCCGAATCTGCCCTGGAAGATCGTGCGAACGGAGCTGAGGCGCGCCCTGGGCGGTACGCCGGTTCGATTGCTCAACGATCTGGAGGCCATCGCGACGTTCGTGCCCGAGCTCGAAAGCGGTGATCTGGTGGTACTGGCCGAGGGCGTGCCAACAGAGCATGGTCCCATCGGAGTGATCGCCCCCGGAACCGGAATCGGGCAGGCGATGCTTTTGTGGGGTCGCGGCGGCTACCGCGCGGTGGCCTCCGAAGCGGGCCACGTCGACTTCGCGTCCAACACCGCGCTACAGGACGACTACCTGGCTTTCCTGCGCGCTTTTGCATATGACCTGACTCGGCCCGTCGACAAGGATCAGCGTGAGCACGTCGAGTACGTTCCATCACAAGTTGTGACTGAGTACTTCCGGTTCCGCTTCCGCGATCACGGGGGCCACCCCGTCTGTGGGATCCTCTACCCGAGTGCAGCGCTTGACGGCGGCCGATCCTGCGTGCTCTTTGCAGGGCACGAAGACTTCACCGACGACTGGACGTTCGGCCGGCCAAGTCCGCTCCCGCTAGAGCTGCTTCAAGATCGTATCATTCGACGCGCAGTCGATACCTCGGTCCCGGCGGATGCCTAACCAGCGCTTGGTGCTGCCGGGCGCGTGCGTTTTTGAAGGAAGTCGTTGGGTTGTGCGCTTGGGAGGGATTGTGCGCGATAGGCCAATTGTAGTCCGCCTGCGGTGGCGCGCCGGCGGGCGAGTCGCCCGCAGCAGAAGCGCGAGCCGTTAGGCGGCTCTTGGCCACCTTGTGCCCACGGGAGGATTTTCAATGAGATCTGTTGGCATGGTCGATCCTTCGGTAGGTGCGCCGATACGTCGAGACTTGCTCGCGTCGAGGCGCGAGCTCGACTCTACGCACGCAATCATCGAACCAACCCTTAACATCTCGGTGAACATGCCGCATGGAAGACCACGCCCTGGTGTCGATATCAGCCTTGAATACCGCACGAAGTTCGCTCCTGGCGCTCAGGATCACGTAAGGACCGACTATGTGTTACAGATTCAGGACTCGCTAATTCCGTTGATAGACAAATGGGTGACCACTCACTCGATTCGGCTGATGGGAACGTGCGTGACTCCTCCGAATGAGCTCCATTCGGGAGTGTATAAAGTTTCCATCGTCCTCCAGTTCGGGCCTGAGGATGGCTCACTGTTGCCCGCTAACTAGCGCGGTGGTAAGAGAA
>JACZXM010000228.1 GCA_022571615.1 Acidobacteriota bacterium
CGGCGACCTGGTCGCAAGTGGCGACGATCTCCGCGGGGCTGAAGTTCAACCAGACGAATACGATTGCTTCGTCCCACTGCGTTTCGGGGTCGTCTTTGGGCAGACCCTGCGAGTAGTAGCCGCCGTCTTCCAGGTCTGCAAATCGCAGACTCGGTTCGAACAGGACGGTCAGGTCGGCTCCCAGGGCGTCCAGTACGATATCCACATCCCCGTCCAGCTGACCCGCGTCCAAGTCTACTCCGAGCCACCTCTTTAGCTCGTCGAGGTAGTCGTCGGTCTCGTTCTGCAGCTCGGTCGAGGCAGCTTCGAGTTTGCGCTCCCAGTCTGCGTTTACGAACGAGAGCTCTGCCGCCGCGTTCGCCAGCGCAGTCTGTGCCGACTCGACCTTCTGGCCGGCTTCAGACACATCCTCCGGCGAGGGCCCCGCCATGAGGGTATCCATTGACTCCGCAGCTTCGGCCTCGACCAGTTTTGCCTCCGTGAGCTTTGCCTCGGCCTGCGCAATTTCGAACGCGGAAGGGGGCTCTTGGAGCGTTTCCAGGAGATCAGTCGCGCTCTGTAGGGTTAGCCCCGCGCTGGCGACCATGGCTTCAGCGGACCCAATAGTTTGATCCGAAGGCGGCTCGATAAGTGCGTCCAGGGTCCCGATTCCGGTCGCTGGGACGCCGGATCCCCACGCCAGTCCGGCGGCGGTGGCAAGTGCGACCCGGAGGCCGGTGAAGGTACCGGGACCGGCGCTGACCGCGATCGCGTCGAGATCGCCGAGATGCGCCTGCTGAAGCTCCAGCATCGTATCGATCGCCCCCAGGATCCACGCATCGGTGCCGCGTCCGAACGGGCCCGATACGGCCACCACGATCTGCTCACCCCGCACCAGGGCGAGCGTGGAGGGTGGTGTGGCGGTGTCGATGCCGAGTACCAGCGCGCCACCTCTGCCACGGGCTGCTTTGTTCTTGCTCACGTCGTGTCCGGGTCCGTGGCGGGTCTGGGCGGCAGCGGTCCGCACCGTGTTACGCTTGGCGACCTCCGAAACGGAGGGCCGTTACGGCCCCCGTCGGGCGAAGTTTCGCGTGGATCGATGGGCTCAGCGGCTAAGACCACTCCGATGATGCGGCAGTACCACCGCATCAAGTCATCCTACCCCGATGCGATTCTGTTCTACCGCCTCGGCGACTTTTACGAGATGTTCTTCGAGGACGCCGAACTGGCCAGCTCGATCCTCGATATTACTCTCACCGCGCGCGGCCGCGGGACGGCCAGCGAGGCTCCGATGTGCGGCGTTCCCTACCATAGCGCCGACGGCTACCTGGCCCGGTTGCTCGAGGCCGGCCACAAGGTGGCGATCGCCGAGCAGGTCGAGGATGCCGCCGTCGCCAAGGGCATGGTGCGCCGCGAGGTGGTGCGGGTGCTCACCCCCGGCACCCTGGTCGAGGAGGATCTTCTCGAGAGTCGGAAGAACAACTACCTGGTTGCGGTCAACGAGCTCGACGGCACGATTGGTGTCGCTGCTCTCGATGTTTCGACCGGCGAGTTCATTGCCGCACAATTCGACGGCGAAGGGGCCCGGCGACGCGGCGGCGAGGAAATCTCGCGCTGGTCGCCGCGCGAGGTCTGCTTCCCGGACGACCAGGACCCGCGCGCGTGGCTGGTTTCGACCGATCCGGGGTTTCCGGCCCCTGATGGCATCAGAACGTGGAGCTCCCAGCCGGCCTGGACCTACGATTCCCAGCGAGCCCAGGCGAGGCTGTGCGAGCACTTCGGGGTGGCGTCGCTCGAGGGGTTCGACCTGCAGGGGCAGGAGGCGGCGATCGGAGCGGCTGGCGCGCTGCTGCAATACGCCGCCGAGGACAGCCACAAGGGGCCGCTGCGGCACGTGCGCAGCATTCGTCGCTATCGTGACCGTGAGTTTCTGCAGCTGGATGCGACCACACGCCGATCCCTGGAGCTGACCGAGTCGTGGCAGGCCGGCACCAAGGCGGGATCGCTGCTTGCCGTAGTCGATCGCTCTTGCACCGCTATGGGAGGCCGCCGGCTGCGCCAGTGGCTTCTGCGCCCGCTACGGGATCCCTGCGCCATCGGCAGGCGCCAGGAGGTGGTCCAGGAGCTGGTCGAGAACGTGCGCCTGCGCGATCAGCAGGCGAGCGCTCTGCGGCGTGTCCACGACCTGGAGCGGCTGACCACGCGTGTCACTCTGGGGAGCGCCAATCCGCGCGATCTGTACACGCTGCGGAGCTCGCTCGAAGCGTTGCCGCAGGTCGCCGCCGCGCTCGACGAGCTCGCCGCCACAGGACTTGGCAAGCGTCTTCGGGAGCGCCTCGACCTGTGCGATGACATCGCCCAGCGGATCGCCTCTCGCCTGGTCGACGATCCGCCGGTGAACACCAGCGCGGGCGGCGTGATCCGGGACGGCTTCGATCCCGAGCTCGATCGCTTGCGTAGCGCACGCTCCGAGGGCAAGGGCTTCATCGCCCGGCTCGAGGCGACGGAGCGCGAGCGTACGGGAATCGGGACGCTCAAGGTGCGGTTCAACAAGGTATTCGGTTACTTCATCGAAGTCTCCAAGGCGAATCTACAGAAGGTCCCGGACACCTACATCCGCAAACAGACGTTGACCAACGCCGAGCGCTTCATCACCCCGGAGCTCAAAGAGTTCGAGGAGACCGTGCTCGGGGCCGAGGAGAAGATCAGCGCGCTGGAGCAGAAACTGTTCGCCGTTCTGCGCGACGAGGTGGCGGCCGAGGCTGCGCGCTTGCGTCGGTCGGCCGACGTCGTGGCGACGCTCGACGCGCTGGCGGGGTTGGCCGAGGTGGCGGCTCGCGGCGGCTACGTCAGGCCGGTCGTCGACGACAGCAACGTGATCGAGATCCGGGCCGGCAGGCACCCGGTCGTGGAGGCGCTCCAAGCCGACGTGCTGTTCGTTCCCAACGACGCCTATCTGGACGGTGGAGAGAACCGGATCAAGCTGGTCACGGGCCCCAATATGGGAGGCAAGTCGACCTACCTGCGGCAGATCGCGCTGATCGTCATCCTGGCCCAGATCGGCAGCTTCGTTCCCGCCGACGGGGCACGCATCGGTGTGGTGGACCGCATCTTCACGCGCGTCGGAGCCAGCGACAACCTGGCAAGAGGGGCCTCGACTTTCCTGGTAGAGATGCAGGAAACCGCGAACATTCTCAACAACGCCACGCCCCGGAGCTTGATCCTGCTCGACGAGGTGGGCCGCGGCACCAGCACCTACGACGGTTTGTCGCTGGCCTGGGCGGTGGTGGAGCATCTGCACGATGAGGCCAGGGTCGCGGCGCGAGTCCTGTTTGCCACTCACTATCACGAGCTCACACAGCTCGAGGAGCGCCTTGCCGGGCTCGGCAACCTAAGCGTCACCGTGCACGAGTCCGGCCAGGACGTCGTGTTCTTGCATCGAGTCGAGCCCGGGGCCGCCGACCGGTCCTACGGCATCCATGTGGCCCAGCTGGCAGGCCTGCCGGCGTCGGTGGTTCGACGTGCCGAGGTGATCCTCCAAGAGCTCGAAGGGCGGGGCGCACCCGATGTTGCGCCGCCGCCTGCCGCCGGCTCCACGGATCGGTCCCAGCTCAGTCTCTTCTCGGCGGCGGAACATCCGCTCCAGCAGCGTCTGCGGGCGCTTCGACCGGAGGCGCTGACCCCACTCGAGGCCCTCAGCCTGCTCGCCGACTGGAAGGACGAGTTCGGCGGCGGCGAAGGCGGGCGATGACTCTGTCATTGGGGCTGATCTCGGGTACCTCGATGGACGGGATCGATGCCGCGCTGATCGCCTGCGATCCGGACCCCGCCGCGCGGCCCCTGGTGCGGGGCTATCGAACCTATCCGTACGAGCCTCAGTTGAGGGCGGCGCTCGATGCTCTGCTGGAGGAAGGCGGCCTGGAACGCCTCGCGCGCCTGGATATGGCGGTCGGTGAGGCGTTCGCGCACGCGGCCACGTCGCTTCTGCTCGAGCTGTCGGTGACGCCGGCGCAGGTGCGCTGCATCGGTTCGCATGGCCAGACGCTTGGCCACTGGCCGCAGCAGGTCTCGGTGGCTGGCGAGAGCACCGGGTCGACCCTCCAGATCGGTGAGCCTGCGGTCATCGCCGCCCGTACAGGAATCGTGACGGTGGCCGATTTTCGGCGCATGGACATGGCTCTCGGAGGTCAGGGTGCACCGCTCGTCCCATTGCTCGATTGGCGCGCATACCGGCACCCGAGGCGCGGACGGGTCTTGCTCAATCTGGGCGGCATTGCCAACCTGACGGCCCTGCCACCAGGATGCGCGGCCCAGGAGGTGGTGGCCTTCGATACGGGTCCCGCTAACGTCCTGATGGACGCCGCGGCGCGCGCCCGTGGGGTGATGGCCGGTTACGACCGCGACGGTGCGCTTGCCGCTGCTGGACAGGTGGCACAGGAGCTGCTGGCGCGCATGCTCGAGCACCCGTTCTTCGGCGCGCCACCGCCCAAGTCGGCTGATATCGGCAGCTTCCTGCGGCTGATGCACGAGGCGGTCGATCCGTGCGGTGTCAGCCTGGAGACGGTCGATCTGTTGGCCACGCTCACCGAGTTAACGGCGCAGACCGTGCGCGGTGCGATCGAGCGCCACGTCGCCCCACACCAGGCGGTGGACGAGGTGCTGGTCTCCGGTGGCGGGGTTCACAATCGTGCCCTGATGGCACGGCTCGAGTCGCTGCTGGCGCCGGCTACGGTGGCACCCATCCCCGTCGATGCCGGGATTGTCCCGGATGCAAAGGAGGCCGTGGCCTTTGCGCTCCTGGCGCTCGAAACGCTGCAGGGACGGCCCGGGAATCTGCCTGCTGTGACCGGCGCCAGCGCGCCGGCGTTGTTGGGCAAGATCGTGATGCCGCCCGCGGGCTGAGCCCGCCAATTCCCCGGCGCGCGACCGACGCCACTTTTGCCACGGGATGGGTCTTGGCGACCCCGGGAGCCGCGGGTGCAACCCGGCCCCATGATATGATTCTGGCGTCCCGTAGCCCTTTTTGTCCGGAGGAATGCGTATGCCCGGCCTCAAGCCATCGAAGGTTATCTGGCACAACGGAGAGCTGATTCCCTGGGACCAAGCCACTGTGCACGTAGGCACGCACGTGCTGCACTACGGCTCGTCGGTCTTCGAGGGAATTCGCTGTTACAAGACCGAGCACGGGTCGGCGGTCTTTCGCCTGCGCGAGCACACTCGCCGTCTGGTTGACTCGGCCCGTATCTATCGAATGCCGCTGCAATACGACCGCGACCAGCTCGCCGACGCCTGTTTGGAGACGATTCGCGCCAACGAGATGGAGTATTGCTACATCCGGCCTCTGGTCTTTCGTGGCTTTCACTCTCTTGGCGTCAATCCTCTGCCGTGCCCGATCGAGAGCTATGTCATGGTCTGGCAGTGGGGCTCGTACCTGGGCGAGGAAGCGCTCGAGAACGGCGTCGACGTCAAAGTTTCGAGCTGGCATCGCCTGGCGCCGAACACGATGCCCAGCCAAGCCAAGGCCGGGGCGAACTACGCGAACGCGGCGCTGATCAAGATGGAGGCCTTGCGCGAGGGATACGCGGAGGCGATTGCTCTGACCACCTCGGGGTATGTCTCCGAGGGCAGCGGTGAGAACGTATTCATGGTTCG
>JACZXM010000229.1 GCA_022571615.1 Acidobacteriota bacterium
TGCATCTGCACCCTTGGCGGTGTAACCAGACCCATCACACTTCCACCACGGCCCTGCTAGAGGGAGCACGATGCGTTACCCGATCCTGTTTGCGCTGTTGACCGGGCTTTTCTGGGGTCTGTACGGTCCCGCCCTGGCTCAAGCGCGCTCCGCGCTCGCGAGCCCCTTCAAGCCCTACTTCGCGATCGGCATCGCCTACCTGGTGTGGGCGATCGTCGGCGGTCTGGTGGGCATGCGTCTCAATGGTGATAGCTTCGCGTTCACCGGCAGCGGGATAAGTTGGGGGTTCGCGGCCGGCTCGCTCGGGGCCTGGGGCGCTCTGACCCTCACTCTGGCCATGTTCACCGGCGGCACCGCAATGCCCCATTTGGTCATGCCGATCGTGTTCGGCGGCGCCGTGACGGTATCGGCGCTGGTGGCGCTCTCGAGAGCGGATTCCGTCAGTCCCTGGCTTTGGGCCGGCATCGCGGTGGTCGGAATCGGCATCGTGATGGTCGCCTACAACACCCCTCACGATGTGCCGCGTGGTCCAACACCGACCGTCGTGACCCAAGCGCGGGGCTGAATCTAGCAGGCCGTAGTGGAAGTGTGAAGGGTCTGGTTACACTTCCACCGCGGCCTGCTCGCTCCACGCGTTACAATCAACTCGATCCGAACCGATGCCTGCTGCCGGTACCTCTCAGCAACAACGAGGCCTCTCCATGAACAGCAAGCGGCTCCTGATCGTGGTGGCGGTACTGGCCGCCGCCATCTTCGTCGGCGGGCTGACCTGGTCCGATTGGTCGTCCGAGGCAAGCGAACGCGTCAAAGTGGTGATGTACCAGAACCCGGCCTGTGGCTGTTGCAGCAAGTGGGCACAACACATGGAGCGCAACGGCTTCGAGGTAGAGATCCACAAGAGCCCCGAGCTCAACCGCATCAAGGAGCGAGAGGGCATCACCCGCAAGACCGCAGCCTGCCACACCTCGTTCGTGGGCGGCTACGTGGTCGAGGGCCATGTTCCGGCACGCGACATCAAGCGGCTGCTCCGGGAGAAGCCCCAAGTCCATGGCCTTACCGTTCCCGGAATGCCGGCTGGCTCGCCGGGCATGGAAGGACCGCGTCGAGATCGCTACGACGTGCTGACGTTCGACAAAGAAGGCAACACGACCGTGTACTCGAGCTACTGAGCGTCACTCGGTTGACGAGATACGGTCATGCACTGTGGATGATTGGGGCAGCGGCGACCGCGCTGTCGGTCGCGATGCCGGGCTCGGTTCCGGGCGACATCGATCTGGTGCCGCGATCTAGCGGCACCGATCAACTCTTGCAGGCGATCAGCCCGGTGGATCGGCGGATCATCTGGATCAGCGGCCATGGCGGCACCTGGGGCCGCTCCGAAGACGGCGGCTCGACCTGGAAGACCGCCGTCGTCGAGGGCGCCGCGGACCTGCAGTTTCGCGACGTGCACGGAATCGATGCCAAGGTCGCATACCTGCTGAGCGCGGGCTCGGGAGAGGCGTCACGCATCTACAAGACGACCGACGGTGGGGCTACCTGGAAGCTGCAGTTTCGCAACCACGAGCCGGAGGCGTTCTTCGACTGTTTCGACTTCTGGGATGCCGAGAACGGCATTGCCTTCAGCGACTCGGTCGGAGGGCAGACCCGGATCCTGCGAACCAACGACTGGGGTCGAACATGGACCGCCGTCGACGTCCCGGTCTACGCCGGTCCGAGCGCCGGGCTGGCGTCGCTGGCCTTTCGCGATCGGGACCATGGAGTCGCCTTCGGAGGCGACATCTCTGCTCCCGACCGTACCGTGCCCAACGTGGCGATCACGAGCGACGGCGGCCTCACCTGGAGCCCTGGCGAGCCGCCTCCGTTCACCGGCGCGGTTTACGGTAGCGCCTGGGCGCCCGATGGCAGCGTGTTGTTTGTCGTCGGCCCCAACGGCATCGCGTACTCCCGCGACGGCGGCCACGTCTGGGTCCAGATCGAGACTGTGTCACATTGGGCGATCGCCTTCGCCTCTCCGGCCAAGGGGTGGGCTGTGGGACCGGAGGGCCGCATCACAGAGATTATCCTGCGCCAGGCCACCGCGCAGTCTGCGACGATCATCACCGCCAAGCAGTTGCTCGAGTGGGTGAACAACGACCAAGAACTGCTCATTCTCGACGTCCGAACTCCCGAGGAGTTCGCCACCGGTCATGTTCCAACGGCGGTGAATATCCCGCACACGGAGATCGAGGCGCGCCTCCAAGAGGTCCGCCGGGCCGGCGACGTCGATGTGGTCGTGTACTGTCGCAGCGGCCGGCGAGCCGGGATCGCCGAGAAGATCTTGCACGATGCAGGATTCCGGCGCCTGTTGCACCTGGAAGGTGACATGCTCGGTTGGCTCCAGGAGAACCTGCCGGTGGAAACCGCCGAGCAGCAGTCCTGACCGCCGGCGGTGTCGATTGCTCAGCCGTCGCCCCTAGCTGGCCCGCTGGACGAGCTCGAATCATCTCCCTTGGACCCCTCTTTCGCCAGACCGACCTTGCTGAGGGCGGCGGACCCGGTCTCTCTGATGGTGCGCAGGACGCGCCGCGCCCAGGCCCATTCGACACCCAGAATCGCCAGCCCCACCGGGATCACCACGACCGCCGGGCCGGGTAGCAGCAGCATGGCTATGCCCAGCAGCACCACGGTGCCACCGACGAGCGTGATCAGGACGCGCTTGGCAGTCCGGTAACCGAGATTAGCGAGCTTGAACAGCACCGATTACTCCGTCTCGTCCTTGTGCAAGCGCTCGAGAACCTGGCGAATCCCCTCGCGCGCCAGCACGATGGCGTGCACCTTCATCGGCGGCAACGGACCGATCACCGCCCTGATGTCATCATCGCTAATTGACGCCGCCTGTTCGAGTGAAGTTCCCGACAGCAACTCGGTGGCCACCGATGATGCGGCGATTGCAGCCGCACAGCCGTAGGCCTTGAAACGAGCCGCAACGATGCGCCCCTCGGTAACCTTGATTGCCAGCCGCAGCATGTCGCCGCAGGCGGGATTGTGCACCAGGGCGACCGCATCGGCATCCTCGAGCTCGCCGAGATTGCGCGGGTTGCGGTAGTGGTCTTCAAGCCCGTCCGGTTGATTCATCGACAAGGATCTACCCTAGCAGGCCGTGATCGTCACGTGCGCGACTTGCAATCATGCTGCCCCGCCGCAAAGCCTAGCAGGCTCCAGCAGGGCCGTTGCGGTCACCCGTGCACATAGGCGACGCTCCCGGTGTCGTGCCGAGGCGAAACTTGCGTTCCCGGTGACCGTCAATACTCTGGTGTAGGGGGAGCGGCATGCCAGTCATTCAGGCCCAAAAGCTCGAAAAAATATATGGGGGAGTGCTGGGCACGAAAGTGCACGCCCTGCGCGGGGTCGACCTGGAGGTCGGTCGGGGCGAGGCTTTCGGTCTGCTCGGGCCGAACGGTGCCGGCAAGACGACATTGGTCAAGATCTTGCTCGGTCTGGTCTCCGCCTCCTCGGGCTCCTCGACGCTGCTCGGACAGCCGGCCGGAACCCCGATTTCGCGGCTACGCGTCGGGTACATGCCGGAGCGGCGTGCGTATCCCTCGTTCCTGACCGCCGCCCAGGTGCTCGACCTGTTCGGGAAGATGCTCGGGATGGACAGAACGGCGCGCCAGCAGCGATCAGAGCAGGTGCTCGAAGAGGTCGAGATGGGCAAGTGGCGAGACCAGCGCGTCGGCGGTTTTTCCAAGGGCATGCAGCAACGTCTGGCGCTGGCCCAGGCCCTGTTGCCCGATCCCGAGGTCTTGTTTCTCGACGAGCCGACCGAGGGCATCGATCCGCTGGGCCGGGTGGCGATCCGGCACATCCTGCGGGGCAATCTCGAGAAGGGGAAAACCCTATTCTTGAACTCACACATGCTCACCGAAGTCGAGATGCTGTGCGACCGCGTGGCCATCCTGGTCAAGGGAGAAGTGGTCCGGCACGGGCCGCTGGCTAGCCTGACCGCGCCCGAGGCGCAGTATCGGATCACTCTGGGTACCGAGGACACGGAGGCGGTCAAGCGCGCTCTGGCCGGCATCGACGAGGCGGCCGAGGAGCTCCAGGCACCGCCCGGGCAAAGCATCTGGCGCTTGACGGTCGAGGACCGCAGACAGCTCAATGCAGCGTTGGACCGAGTTCGAGGAGCGGAGATCGAGATCGAGGAAGTGCGCCGCGTGCGCTCGTCTCTCGAGGAGGTGTTCGTGGAGACGATCACCGAGGCCACCGAGCGCGCCGGCGACGCCGCCCAAGGCCCCGGTGGAGCGCTCACCGAAGAGATCACGGTGCCTGCCGGTGAGGAGGTCGCACGATGAGTGCCACCACCGCCGCCATCCTGCCCACCTCGCCACCCACCGGACGCCAGGTTCTGGCACTGGTGGCGTACACGCTGCGCGAAGCGCGCCACAAATGGACATTCGTAGCACTGTTCGTGCTCACCACTCTGTTCCTGCTGATGCTGGCCACCGTGGTCAACATCGATGTGGTCGAAGGCACGATCGCCTCGGCGCGCCTGTTCGGCACCATCCCGCTCGAGATCGGGGGCACCAAGATCCAGGTCAGCGAAGCGGTCACCGTCATCCAGGCGGTAATCGTCGGATTGCTCAGCACGTTCGGCCTCGTGCTGGCGTTGTTCATCACCGGCAACATCATTCCCAGGACCCTGAACCCGGGTTGGGTCGATTTGTTGGCGTCCCAGCCGGTCGCCCGGCCGGTGCTGATTCTCGGGCGCACGCTCGGGGCGATGACCGTGGTCACCATGAGCCTGACCTATCTGTTCGGCGGCAGCTGGATGATCCTCACCTGGAAGACCGGCTTCGGAAACGCCGGGTTCCTGGTCGCGGGCCTGCTGATTCTGTTCTCTTTCTTCACTTGCTACGCCGGCATGGTGCTGGCAGGTGTGATCACGCGAAGCAGTCCGGTGAGCATTCTTGCCGGCATCGGCATCTGGTTTGCGGGGATTCCGCTGTATTTCCTGCACCGTTTCGAAGAGTGGACCACCGCCTTCCGCGCCGGCTGGCCGCGCACGCTCGCGTCCGCCATCGCCGAGACGCTCTACTGGGTGATGCCCAAGACCGCCGAGCTGACGGGTCGCGCCGCCGAGGCAACGCGCCTGGAGTCGCTCTCCTTGACCCCGGCCTGGACATCGCTACCCTTCGCTTTCGTCAGCCTGGCGCTGGCGTGCTGGTGGTTCTCGCGCCAGGACTACTAATCCAGAACTACCCAATCGAGGAGTCTGAACCCATGGATCCGCGCCGTTTCGTTCGAGGTCGCAAGAACCCCATTCCCGCAGCCGCCGTGGGCTGGGCCGTATTGCTCCTGCTGCTCCCGCCCATCGCTTGCTCTGGTGCGACCTCCCCCGGTACCGAGGAGGAAAGCGAGCTGTCGCAGGGCGACCTGATCGCGCGCCTACCGGCGGAGGTCACAACTATCGGTTACGTCGATTTTGCGGCCGTCCGCTCGAGCGCGGTGTACGAGTTCTTGAAACGCGAAAGCAGCACCATCGCTGACCCGCAGCGGTTCGAAGAGCTGATCGCCGAAATCGGGATCGACCCACGCACCGACTTGCACCGCCTGGCCTTCGTGCAGCGTGGCGCGG
>JACZXM010000230.1 GCA_022571615.1 Acidobacteriota bacterium
GCTCGTGACCGAGAACTTCATGCTGTCGATCTCAGGAGGAGTGCTCGGCGTCGTGCTGGCCAGCGGGATCACGCCGCTGCTCGCGCAGCTCGGAGGCGCCGCCATCCCGCGCGCCGCCGAGGTGGGCATGGACCTTCGCGTTCTCGGCTTCGCGGTGCTCACCACGGTGCTGACCGGGCTGCTGTTCGGTCTCGTGCCCGCGCTGCAGGCGCCAGTGTCGCGACTGCGGACGGCGCTGCGCGAGGGGGCGGGAGCCTCTGGGTCGCCGATACGGGAGCGCGCTCGGGGCATTCTCGTGGTCGCCGAAGTGGCGCTGGCCGTGGTGCTGGTGGCCGGGGCCGCGCTGCTGCTGCGCAGCCTCACGCGTTTGAGCGGTGTCGACCCGGGCTTCGACCCCGGCCACCTGTTGGTGGCCAAGATCAACCTCGGCAGCGCCGAGCGCTATCCCGACGCCGATGCGATCAACGCATTCGTTGCCGAGTTGCGAGACAACCTCGAGGCCCATCCCGTGGTCAGCAGCGTGGCGTTCGCAGGGGAGCTCCCGCTCAATGGCACCGCCTGGACGAGCGATTTCTTCGTCGAGGGCTATGAGGTGAAGGACGAGCTCACCGAGTTCAACCGCCGCTTCGTCGACTTCAACTACCTGGAGACGATGCGAGTACCATTGCTGCAGGGCCGCGGATTCCGAGACAGCGACGGCCCGAACTCTGAGGCGGTGCTGGTGATCAACGAGACGCTCGCGAGCCGCTACTTCGGCACCGACGACCCCGTCGGCCGCCGCATCCGGTTCGGCGATGACGAGGACGATCCGTGGTACCGCGTCGTCGGGGTGGTCGGCTCCGAGAAGGTCGAGGGGCTCGACTCGCGCGCCTGGCCCGAGATGCTCCAGCCGCTGGCACAGGACCCGAACTGGGGCATGAACGTGATCGTGCGCTACCAGCCGGGCTCGGGGCGGCCGGACGCGATCTTTCGCGACGAGCTCGCCCGAGTCGATGCCCGCGTGCCGATCGTCGGCTTCTCCGCCTTCGAGGACAGGGTCTCGGCCACGCTAGCCACCGAGCGCCTGCTCGCGGTCACCGGCACGGCGTTCGCCGGCACCACCCTGCTGTTGGCCGCCTTGGGCGTATACGGTCTGCTGGCCCAATCGGTGAGCCAGCGAGCCCGCGAGATCGGCATCCGCATGGCCCTGGGAGCCTCGGCGCGCCAGGTGGTTGGGGTCATCATGACCAGGTCGCTGGGCCTGGTGGGCCTCGGCATGGCGTTCGGCGGGTTCGGCTATCTGGCCGTCTCGACCTGGCTCGGCTCGGTGCTGTTCGAGCTAAGTCCCACCGACCCGAGCACGCTGGCGCTAGTCGCGATGGTGCTCGTCACCGTGGCGGCCGTCGCCGCGTACTTGCCCGCTCGCCGGGCGGCAAGGCTGGATCCGGCTCGAACGCTGCGCGCCGACTAGCAGGCCGGCTAGTTCCGCCGCCGCTCACAGTGCGTGTCGACGAGCCGGCGAGCAAAGGGCTCGCTAAATGAATTAGGTTCGGCTAAACTAAGGTTTAGTCTAGCCTAAATCTTCGTCGCGACGGCCTCACCAATGCAGCTGCGGACGGAGCTCTTGAACCCGGAGTACACCCATGTCGTTCGTACACACCGCGCTGGCGGCGCTGCTGATCGTTGGCGCCCCGAGCCTGTCTCAAGCAGCGCCCGCTTGGCAATCGGCTCGGTTGTCCGAGCCGCCTGAATCGGCGCCGGAACCGCCAGACCAGTCGGACACCGGCCAGCAGAATATGCTCGATACGTCTGCCGGGCTCGACGCCCTTGTCACCGACCGACCCGACGCCACCGAAAGTCCCGAGACCATCGCGGCAGGGCGGTTTCAGCTCGAGACCGGCTACACCTTCACGAGCCTGGAGAGCGTGCGTACCCACACGCTGGGTGAGTTCCTGCTCCGGGTTGGAGTACACGACAACATCGAGCTGCGCTTCGGCCTCAACTCCTACGCGCTCGTCCGCGGAGGCGCGGTCACCGCCGACGGTCTCGAGAACTTCGGGGTCGGGGCCAAGTTCCGCCTCCTGTCCGGAGGCGGCGTCGGGCACGCACGGCCAACCATCGCGATTCTGGTCGGCACATCGATTCCCACGGGCAGCGATGAGATCGATGCCTCGAGCGCTCACCCGGAGGCGCGCATCGCAGCCGGCTGGGACCTGAGCGAGGTCGTGTCGGTGTCGACCAATCTGATCTGGTCGTCGATCAAGGACGACGCGCTCGACGAACGCTTCAGTGAGTGGGGCGTTTCGCTAGCGCTGGGCTACGTGTTGAGTGATCGCTGGGGAGCGTACCTGGAGTACTTCGGCGCCTACCCGAGTGGTGGGCGCGATACCGAGGACTTCGTGAACGCCGGCCTGACGTACCTGATCAGCAACGACCTGCAGCTCGATGCCCGTGTGGGCTACGGGCTCAACGATCGCGACGACGACTTCTTCGTCGGCGTCGGAACCGCCGTCCGCTGGTAGCGAGGAAATCATGAGCTCCCGGGCCCCCACCGCACCCCTGGCCACGACCCATGGACGACGACGCCTGGCCGTGCTGGCGATAATCGTTCTGGGAGCGCTCTTCCTGCTCCCGCTCACCGGCCGCTCTCACATCATCCGCGAGGAGCCCTGGCACCCGGTTCCAGCGGCGTATCTGCGCAGCCTTTTCTACCTGAAGCTGCAGCCGGTGGACTGGGCTCTGGTCCGGGCCGAGTACGAGAGCGTGCGTGAAGGCGGCTCGCAGCTCGACTCGGTCTACGACGGCATCGCCCTGGCCGCCGAGTTGCACGGCACCGACCACGCGGCAGCGATCCGCGACGCCATCGCGGCCCAGGACGCGGAGTCGCTGTCGGTCTCCGCGACGCGTGCCGTGTCGCAACTCGTGCGCCTGCATCTGCGGCGCGCGCTGGCCAAGCTCGACACCCCAGGGGCAGCTCTCGAGGAGGTGCACCAGGCCAGCCGGATGTACCGCGCGTTCGACCGTTTCGTGCGCGCCACCGACTCGCAAGGTGCCCGAGAACTCGGTCGTGCGTGGCTCGAGCTGACCACGACGGTGGGGACGGCCGGGGTCGGGAGGCGCGGCTCTAGGGCGGCTGACAGGGAGCGCTTCGCCGGCGCTGTCGAAACCGTGGAGGGCTACCTCACTGCCAACTACGAGAGCGACGGCGGACCGAGCATGACCGGCTTTGATCCAGTTCCGGTGGCCGGTCGTGCCTCGATGACCTCGGTAGCGCCGTGGCTGCCGCCGGCCTCCGACCTCAACGACCAGGACCCTCTGCCTCGTCTGGTCCTGAACTTCGAGGAGCGCGGCGTCGACGAGAAGGACCTGTTCCTGGTGACGTACGGCGACATGCTCTTCGACTCGCCGGAGGTCTTCGGCGAGCCAGCGCGCAGTCTCGGCCTCACGTGCTCGACCTGCCACAACCGTAGCGACATCAACCGACGGTTCTTCATTCCAGGGATTAGCACGCGACCCGGCAACGTCGACGTCGACGGACACTACTTCAACCCGCGCTTCAACGACCGCCGGGCTGATGCGCTCGACATCCCGAGCTTGCGGGGCCTCCGGTTCACGGCGCCCTATGGTCGCGACGGACGCTTCGCGAGCTTGCCTGATTTCACCCGGAACGTCGTGGTCAACGAGTTCGCCGGCGAGGAACCTACGCCGTTGATGCTCGATGCTCTGGTCGCCTACCTGCTCGAGTTCGATTGGCTGCCGGCTCCCTACCTGCAGCCCGACGGCCGGCTCAACGACGCCGCTTCCGACTCCGCCCGGCGAGGCGAGGCGCTGTTCAACCGCCCGTTCGAGGGCATGGGCGACCGCGCGTGCAGCACCTGTCACGTGGCGAGCAACAACTTCCTCGACGGCCAGCGGCACGACATCGGTACCGGCGACCGGTCGAGTCCGGGAGCTCGGGACACTTTCTTCGACACGCCGACGCTGATCGGGGTGGCGCACACCGCGCCGTACTTCCACGACGGCGCAGTGGCGACGCTGGCCGAGGTTGTCGACTGGTTCAACACGCAGTTCCACCTTGGCCTCGAGGACGGACAGCGAGCTGACTTGACGACTTACCTCGAGACGGCGGGCGAAGGCGTGGATCCGTACGAGGTGTTCGACGAGGACAACACGCCATTCCAGCTGTTCTGGGGCGAACTGTCGACCTTCGCCTCAACCCTCTCTACGCTCATCCCGGCGCGCGACGCCGAGCATGCCGACCTCATGCTGCGCACGGTCGCCACAGACTTGAGGCTCGATGCCTCGGCGCTTGAGGATCTCTCCCAGGCACCCAAGGTCTTCGAGCTCGCCGATTGCCTCGACGACATTCGTGCAGCGATCAACGCCAACGACTGGGACCGGGCGGCGCGGCTGTACACCGAATACCAGGCGCTCGAAGTCGCCTATGGACCCGATTTTCGCTGACGTGGACGACGCGGCGGGGAGGACGACATGAACCGAGGATTCCGGAAAGCCACGGCGGTCCTAGCGACCGCTGTGGCGCTGTGCGCAGTGCAACCGGCCGAGCAAGCCTCGGCGATATCTCAGGACAAACTGACGCTGGCGTTCATTCCACAGGAGAATCCCGAGAAACTGCTCGACGACATCTCGGTGATCCGTGACTACCTCTCCGAGGAAATGGGAATGGAAGTCGACGGCTACGTAACGCTCGATCATGCTGCCGCGGTTGAGGCGTTGCGCAACGGCACGGCCGACATCTCCTTCATGGGCGCCTTGCCGTACGTCCTGGCGCACCATCACGTCAACGCCCAGGTAGTGCTCGCGGAGGTCTATCGCGGCAGCCCGACGTATCGGGCGCGCGTGTTCGTGCGGCGCGACAGCGGCATCACCCGTCTTGCCGACCTGCGTGGCAAGAGCATCGCCTTCGCCGACCCGATCTCGGAGTCCGGCTACCTGTACCCGCTCGATCTATTCGCCGACGCCGGTTTCCTGACGCCGGGTGATGACCCGAAGACGTTCTTCAGCTCGGTCTACTTCGCTGGTGGCTACCAGCAGGCCATCCAGGCGGTGGCGAACGGCTACGTGGACGCCGCCGGCGCCAGCCAGTTCGCAGAGCTGCTGCTGACGCCGGAGCAGCTGCTCGAGGTTACCTCGATCGCCGAATCGGACCTGATCCCATCGCACGCGGTGATCGCGCGCGGCGATCTCGACCCGAGCGTCGTGGCGGCGTTCAAGCGCGCCATGTTGAAGCTCAACCAGGACGACTACCGCCACCTGCTGCAGTATGTGTATGGTCCCGACGGTTACATCGAGATCGACCACACCGCCTTCGCGGGGGTGGAAGCCCTAGCGCGCGAGTACGGCTACCTGCAGGAGTAGCACCGCCAGCCCCGGCGAGTAGACTCAGGGCGTCCCGCCCTCTGGCAAGGGCTCAAAGAGCTGCCCAGGAAGGGAGCATCCGTGTCTGAGCCGATACTCCGCCTGCGTGACCTGCGTGTTCGCTACGGCTCTAAGCCGCCAGTCCTCGACGTGAGCGCATTGGAGGTCGCCGCCGGCGAGATCGTTTGCGTCATCGGACCCAGCGGGGCCGGCAAGACGACGCTTTTGCGACTGGTCAACGGCTACATACACGC
>JACZXM010000231.1 GCA_022571615.1 Acidobacteriota bacterium
ATACACGGTATCGCTCCGATCGGATCGTTGACAGGATCCGGTCAGAGTGGTATACGTAAAATGCGCATACGGAAAGTGCGTATATTTAGCGAGCGAATCGAGATAAGGCATGGCTACACGATCTCAATCCACAGGCGGTACTCGGGTGCTGATGCGCCACGTCGACTTCCTGGTGCTCGCCGCACTGAGTGACGAGTGCTTGCACGGCTATGGGATCGTACGGGCGATCGCGCGCCTCACCGACGGTCGTATGAGCCTGCGTCCCGGCGACGTCTACCGTGTGCTGTATCGGATGCAGCGTCGCGGTCTGCTCGAGCCAGCCGAGCGCCGGCCGGCGCCGGAGTCGGGGGCGAAGCGCCGCACCTACTACCGCCTGACCGCACGCGGCGAGCGAGTGGCGGCTGAGGAAGCGGAGTTGATGTCGACTGTGGCGGAGCAACTGTTGGCGCGTGCTGGCAAGCGTATCGAGTCCGCCTCGTGACGGACGCCACAATGAACAGGCAACCGCCTCGTCGCAGCAGTGCTGGCAGCCGGCGCCGGCCGCCGGCCGGCTTCGGGCTCTTGGCTCGCGCGTTTCCGCGCCGGTTCCGCGAGCTGCTTGGCCGCGACCTCGAGGAGCTGTGCACCGACATGCAGCGCGGTGCCCAGGCCGACCGCAGGGCGCGACTTTGGTGGGACCTGTTGCGTAGTGGCTTCGGTGCTCGGCTCGACGAGCTCGCCGACCGACTCGGTCTCGGAGCGCGCGGCGGTGTCGCTATTCCGCCAATTCCCCACAGACGCGGTGTGCCGATGGAATCCCTTGTGAAAGATCTCTTGTACGCCGGCCGCATGCTGCGCCGGAACCCGGGCTTCACGCTGGTGGCGGTGCTGTCGCTGGCCTTGGGAATCGGCGCCAATACCGCAATCTTCACGGTCGTCAACGCAGCCCTGCTGCGCACCTTGCCGGTGCGGGAGCCAGACCGTCTGGCGGCGTTGCACTGGATGACGCCGCCCAGCGGCGAGACGGTGGATCTGTCGATCAACGGCTGGATGATCCGCAACGACGCAGGTCGTAGCGAGACCTCGTCGTTCACGTATGCGTTCTACGAGCGTCTGACTGAGGCGGAGACGGCGCTCGAGGTCGTCTTCGCGTTCGCTGCTCTGCAGCGCGTGAACGTACGCTACGACGGTGCGGCGGAGCTGGCGGGCGGACAGGTCGTCTCCGGCAGCTACTACGCCGGACTGGGTGTGGATCCCTTCCTCGGGCGGCTGATCGATCCAGCGGACGACGATCCCGGCGCCGCCCCGGTCGCTGTTGTCACGTTCGGCTACTGGCAGCGCCGGTTTGGCAGCGACCGGGAGATTATCGGCGAGGTGATACACGTCAACGGCGAACCGTTCGTCGTGGTGGGGGTGACTCCTCCTGCCTTCCAGGGAGCCCTGCAGGTGGGTTTCTCGTCGGACGTCACCTTGCCGCTGGCCTTCCAGGCCTCGGTCATGGGCGGGCGGGACCGCCTCGCTCGCCGCGACCTGTTTTGGCTCCACGTCATGGGGCGCATGGCCGCGGGGGTGACGTATGAACAAGTGCTGGCCAGCGTCGAGCCGCTGTTCCGGAACGCGACGATGGAAGATGTCGAGGGTGCGACCCAGGAGTTGATGCCCGAGCTGGCCGTGGTGCCGGGAGGTCAAGGGATGACCGAGCGGCGGCACTTGATGGCCAAGCCGCTAATGACGCTCGCCGCGGTCGTTGGCCTGGTACTGCTGATCGCCTGTGCGAACCTGGCCAATCTGCTCTTTGCGCGATCCAGCGCCCGTCAACGCGAGATCGCCGTACGCTTATCGGTGGGCGCGAGTCGTGGCCGGCTGATCCGGCAGCTGCTCACCGAGAGCGTGTTGCTTTCGCTCATGGGCGCGCTGCTCGGGCTGGTGCTGGCGATATGGTTCCGCAGCCTCCTGATGGGGTTTGCTGATCTTGCCGACCTGACGCTCGACCTGACGCTCGAACGGCGGGTGCTGGGCTTTACCTTCGGCTTGGCGGTAGCGACGGGAATGCTGTTCGGTCTGGCGCCGGCGCTGCGGGCATCGCGGGTCGATCTCACGGCCTCGCTCAAGCACGATGGTGTGCCCACCAACCGGTCTCGAGCCGGGGGAGTGCTGGCTAGCACCTTGATGAGCGCGCAGGTTGGAATGTCGCTCTTGCTTCTCGTCGTAGCGGGCCTGTTCGTTCGGACACTGCAGAATCTCCAGAGCGCGGATACCGGCTACAACCCCCAGAACGTGCTTCTGTTTCGTGTCGACCCGACCCTGAACCAATACGAACCGGAACGCATGCGGTCGCTCTACGATGAAGCAACGCGGAAGCTGAACCTGATTCCCGGCGTGCGAGCGGCGACGGTCGCGTCACACTCTCCGCTGAGCGGCCGGGTGACCAGCACCAGCATCCACTTCCCTGGGCGCGCGGCGCCGGAAGGGCAAAACTACAGCGTCTATCTGAACGTCGTCGGGCCCGAGTTCTTCGACGTGTTCGAGATCCCGCTACTGCACGGGCGTGTCCTCTCGGATGAGGATGTCGAAGGGGCGCCGCCGGTGGCGGTGGTGAACGAGAGGTTCGCACGGCGCTACTTCCCCGACGAGAGTCCGGTCGGCAAGCGCTTCATCTTACGAGGCGAATCCGGCGCACAATACGAGGTCATCGGCGTGGTCCGTGACGTGAGCTATCAGCACCTACGCGATCGGGATTGGGAAGTCGTGCATCTGGCCTATGCGCAGCATGCGGCAAGTCTCCGAGCGATGACCTTCGGGCTCCGCGTGGCGGCCGATCCGATGGCCTTGGCGCCGCGTGCGCGGGAGGTGTTGCGCGAGATCGATGCCAATCTGCCCCTGTACGACATCCGCACACAGGAAGCGCAGAGGGATAGCACGCTGTCTCAGGAGCGGCGGTTTGCTCGGATGTCGAGTTTCCTCGGCGCACTGGCGCTGCTGCTTGCCTGTATCGGCCTGTACGGCACTCTCTCGTACAGCGTGCTGCGGCGGACCCGCGAGATCGGGGTGCGCATGGCGCTCGGTGCGCGCCACCGCGATGTTCTCAGGCTCATCGCTCGTGAGCTCAAGCCGGTCGGTGCCGGGATCCTCCTGGGCCTGGGAGTGGCCTACGTGACCACGCGTTGGCTCGACACACTGCTGTTCGGTCTCCCCCCGATGGATCCGGTGACTTTGATCGCGGCTACCTCACTGCTCGCGGTCGTGGCTGGATTCGCCGCCGCGATTCCGGCCCGCCGGGCGGCGCGTGTCGACCCCGTCATTGCGTTGCGGACGGAGTGACCGAAGGTCGCCACGGCCTGCTTCTGGTGGCGCTACCCGCGATCCGGCCGCCGCAGGTGCCGGTGGTCTCGTGAACGACCTTGTCGGGCATCGCCAGGACCAGGTGGCAGACGAACCGGGCGCCACGGTCGCGCGCGGGCAGGTCGCGCAGGCGGGCGAGGATCTCGAGGTTGCGCTGAGCCGGCGACAGGTCCGGGTGGACGTAGCGCGCCGACCGGACGCCGGGTTCGCCGCCGAGCGCGTCGATCTCGAGCCCCGAGTCATCCGCTAGCGCTGCCATGCCGGTGTGCCCGGCGTAGTAGAGCGCCTTGGCTCGTGCGTTGGCGGCGAACGTGGTGCCGGTTTCTGGTACCTCTGGCACCTCCGGATCCAGGCTCCGGACATCCCATCCGCTCCCCGCCAGCAGGGTCTCGATCTCCCGTACCTTGCCCTGGTTGTGGGTCGCGATCACAAGCGCCTTGGACGTGGGCCGGCGCTCGAGCGTGCTCACGGCGTGGCCTGCTTTCTAGTACAGCCAATCCGCCAGCGGCCCGAGCGGCAGCGACAGGTCGAGATGGCCGGTCATCGTATCCACCGGCTGGCCTGCGATCAGGAATTGCACCTTGTTGATCTCCGGAAACGACGCGGTCAGCGTGCCGATAACGCCGTACACGGCGTAGATCTCGGCCAGGCTGCTCTGCGCGAGCGTCTCGGTCAGCCCGGCATCGAAATCGACATAGGCAATGCCGCCGGGAGACACCCATACTTCGCGAACCCGGGTCCCGGGCGGCAGCGGCGATAGGAATCCGACCTCCCGCGTGCTGATCAGTCGTTCGATGGCGGCCTGAGCCTGTGCCGGAATCGTCATCGGGGCTTCGATCCGGCGGTACCGTGGCATCAGCCGCTGGTTCAACATGTCGACCAGGAATAGCTGCAGGGTGACTCGCTCGGTCTGCACGGCGGCGGCGAGCGGATCGGATGCACCGTCTTGCTCGGCTGCGGGGTCGATCGTCGGGAGCGTCTCGTCCGGCGTGACCTGAGGCTCCGGACCGGCCGGGTTTCCCAGCCGATTGAGGGCCAAGAACAGCACCCCGAACACCACCACGATCGAGACGGCGATCAGGGCGACCCGGGCTGGGAAATTCGATCTACGGGGCGACATGATGCGCGGTTTCCGAGGTCGGGTCTATCAACGGCATGGCCAAGGAGGCCATGGTGGAAGTGTGCCAGACCCACCACACTTCCACCACGGCCTCCTATGGCTCGGGAGAGGCCCCCACCAAGGCCGCATGACGATCGCGGAAGGTAGTGATGCTTCGAAACAGCGCCTCGGCGATCTGCTGGCGGAAGAACGGGTCTGCCAGCAGGGCCGCGTCCTGGTGGTTGGACAGGTAGCCCACCTCCACCAGGATGGCGGGCATCGTCGCTCCCTTGAGCACGCGGAAGGGCGCCTGTCTCACTCCCCGATCGCGGAGCTGCCACAGATTGTTCAGGTTCGCCTGGACGGTTTCGGCCAGCATGCTGCTCTCGCGCAGATGCTGTGTCTGCGCCAGATCCCAGAGGATGAACTGAAGCGATGGATCAGGCGGTCTGGCGGAGGCTTCCACGCCGGTGGGCGCCGCCCCCGCGTTCTCGGAGTTGGCGACCTCGCGGGCGATCTGGTCGCTGGCCGACGCCGACAGGAAGTAGGTCTCCGGGCCGCGGATGTCGGGAAGCCGGTAGCCGTTGGCGTGAATGGAAATGAACAGGTCGCCGCGCCAGTTGTTGGCCTTCTCGGTGCGCTGATCGAGCGGGACGTCGTGGTCGGACTCGCGCGTGAGGAACACCTGTAGTCCAATGCGACGGTAGATCAGCTCGCGCAGGCGGACCGCGATGTCGAGCGTGAGCTTCTTCTCCGAGATCCCACCGGGGCCTGTGGTGCCGGTGGCCAGACCCCCATGACCCGGATCCAGGACGATGGCGCCGATGCCGCCCAACTGCGAGCTCGGCGGCCTCTCTGCCTCCGGGCCGGGCGGGATCGGTGCCGACGGTACGGCGTACAACAGGACCGCGACCACGAGCGCCAGTGCCGGTAAGACGACACGGACTCGGCGCCAATCCGTACCAGCAGCGGTGGAGTTGCTCTGCATGAGGGTAAGTCTACAACGAGCCCGCACTACTCGGTCGGGGCGCGACCCCGGCGATCCTTATTCTTCGCGCAGCGCCACCAGCGGATCGACGCGGGTAGCCCGCAGCGCCGGGATCGCGGCGGCAACCAGACCGACGCCGAGCACGATCACGCTTACGAACAGGTAGGTCGACGGGTCGGTCGGATCAACGCCGTACAACAGG
>JACZXM010000232.1 GCA_022571615.1 Acidobacteriota bacterium
TCGTCGCGGTCTTGAGTCACGAGGTCGACTGGACAGCGCTTCCCGCCGCTACGCCACCGTCCGTGCGCCGCCTACTCGGACGGTGCCTGGAGCGCGACGTCAGGCGGCGGCTGCGCGACCTTGGCGAAGCGCGAGTGGTTCTCGAGGATCCGGAGTCGCCGGCGGTCACCGACTCGATGGTTGGCGCCCGCGCAGTGAACATCGAACGCGGGGTGGGCACCGGCGGGGCCTGGCAGCTCATGCCCTGGATCGCAGCGGGAGCGCTGGCGCACGTTCAGACTGGCGCACGCCACGCTGACATAGTTGCCGGCCCGGATCAGCGCCGCGAACGCCGCGATCAGCCTCGGCTTCTTCTCCAGCAGTGGCTTTCGTCCGCGTGACATGGTCCGACTCCCTGTGTTTATGTCGCGGTCCGTCTTGTCGTCCAACCGCGAATGTGGTGGCCCGGCTCGCGTGATCGAGGCGCAAAGACCATCGCGTCGCGCAAAAACGCGCTGATACCACTCGCGTACCGTTCTGAACCGTTTCTAGGGGCATTTCGACCTGTTAACACCCCAAAAAGGCCACTGTTTACGGGGTTGTGTAAACACCCTGTGATCGGTTTGCGCGGGCAAAAGGGTAACCTCTGGGACGGGAACGGCGTATCACTGACGAATCGCGCCACCGTGGAGGGAGTGCGCAATGCCCAAGCGCTATCGACTCAACCATCATCAACTCGCGGCGGAGCTGGCCAAGAAACGGCATAGCCAGAATCGCTGGGCGGATGTGCTCGATGTCGGACGTGGGCATTTGTCGCTCCTGGTCAACGGCAAGCGCCCCTATCCGTCAGAAGACACGCGCAGAAAGTTGCTCCTCGGTCTGGACGTTCCGTTCTCGACGCTGTTCGAGATCGAAGACGTGCCGGCACCCGGCAGTGACCGGCCACGACACCTGTCGTGGATACTGCGTGCAGAACCGCCGGGGAACGTCATGGCGCTCGAAAGCACCTTCCAGGAAGTCCGCTACGCCGTCCGTTCGCTAGCGCAGCGCCCGTTGTTCAGCCTCATCGTCGTTGCGATGCTCGCCCTCGGGATCGGCGGCAACAGTGCAATGTTCTCCTGGATGGATGGACTGTTGCTACGGCCGTTACGGGTGGAGAACCCCGAGCGTTGGGTGCGGCTCGGAATACGGAGCGCGAGCGGCTTCATCGGCAGCTACTCCTACCCGAACTATCTCGATCACGTGCGCCTGAACGATGTGTTCGACGAGCTGCACGCCTACAGGATCACTCCGGCGAGCCTATCGGCGGGAGCGGAGAACCTGCGGACCACCGCGGCGATCGTCAGCGGCGGCTATTTCCGCGCACTGGGCGGCTCGGCCGAGATCGGGAGAACGTTCAACGAATCCGAGGACGACGTCCCCGGCCGCGACGCCGTTGCCGTCATCAGCCACGGTTTCTGGCAGCGTCAGTTCGCCGGTGATCGCGACATCGTGGGGCGGGAAGTACGGATCAACTCGCACCCCTTCACCCTGATCGGCGTAATGCCCGAGGACTTCGGCTTTGCCAGGCTGGAGCCGAACGTCGATCTGTGGGCGCCGCTGGCGATGCAGGAGATCATGCGCCCGGGCTCCGGCACAGTGGAGAGCCGCGGACATGGTTTTCTGATCGTCTTTGGGCGCATTCGGCCCGGGCTCGAATTCGAGCAGGCGGCGGCCCAATTCAACGACATGCATGCCCGCCTCGTGCAAGAGTACCCGGAGGCGTTGGCGGGCACCAGCGTTGACTTGCAGCCGGCAACGCGTGGGTATCTCGGCCCCGTCGGCGACTCCCTCACCGTGATTTTCGCCGTGTTGATGGGCGTGATCGGCTCCGTGCTGCTGATCGCCTGTATCAACGTGGCGAATCTCCTCCTCGCCCGCGGCGCCGACCGACGTCGGGAGATCAGCATCCGTGTAGCGCTGGGAGCGAGCCGCGGCCGTATCGTCAAACAGTTGCTCACCGAGAGCCTGCTGCTCTCGGGTGCCGCGGCTGTGCTCGGCATCGCGCTCGCCTCATGGATCAACCGGCTCATCCTCTCCCTCCAGCCACCGCTCCCGATTCCGGTGAAGATCCTCGTCGGCATCGACGGGCGCGCCCTAGTCTTCACGACGCTGACCGCTGTGGCGACGGGCCTTGTTTTCGGAACGATTCCGGCCCTGCGGGCGGCCGGCACGAACGTCGTCGCCTCGCTCCACGGTGGCGGCCGGGTCACCAGCGGCAACAAGCTCCGCAATGGCCTCGTCGTTTTCCAGATCGCCATGTCCCTGGCACTTTTGATCGGCGCCGGTCTATTCGTTCGCAGTTTGCAGAACGCTAGCTCCATCGACCCCGGATTTCGCAGCGATGGGGTGGTCCTAGCTACCCTCGACCCAGGGTTGCAGGGGTACTCGGCGGTCGAGGCGCACGAGTTTTATCGGCAATTGATGCAGCGAACCGCAACGCTGCCGGGCGTCGAGACGGTGGCTCTCGCGGAGATGCTCCCCCTGTCGCTGGGTACGCAGCAGTGGGGCGCCCGCATCGACGGCTACGAACCGGGCGATACCGAGCGCATGAACCTCGACTACAACTTTGTTTCGCCCGGCTACTTCGAAGCGCTGGGCATTCAATTGGTGCGCGGGCGGTCCTTCACCTGGGACGACACCGCGAGCGCCGCCGGTGCGATCGTCGTCAACGAGACGATGGCCCGACGCTACTGGGCCGACGGCGACGCCATCGGCGGGCAGGTCCACAGCGTGGGTATGGACCGGCTTGTGGTGGGCATCGTTGCCGATGCCAAGTACTACACGCTCGGCGAAGAACCGATGCCGTTCATGTACGTCCCCTACGAACAGTCGAACCAGACTGCTCTGGCCCTGCACGTGCGGGCCAACGACAGCTTCGATGCAATCGTCGACGCCATTCGCCTCTCGGTTGGCGACCTCGATGCCGCTATGCCGATCGTCGATATCCGCTCCCTCGAGGCCCAGATGACCCTCGCGCTGCTACCGGCGCGCATGACCGCGGGGCTGCTCGCCGTCTTCGGTGCCTTTGCCCTGTTCCTTGCCGGCGTCGGGCTCTACGGGGTCATGGCCTACACGGTCGGCCAGCGGACGCGGGAGATAGGGATCCGCATGGCACTCGGCGCCGGCGAGTCCACTATTCTCGGGTCGGTGATTAAGGGCGCCCTGGTGCTGCTCGGGGTTGGCGCTCTCTTAGGCTTGCTTGCCGGGATTGGTCTCGGTCGGGCCGCACAGGGGGTCCTCTATGGTGTCGGGTCAACGGATCCCGTCGCCCTGGGCGCTGCCGTCGTGGTGATCATGGCAACGGTCCTGGCCGCCGCGTGGATCCCGGCACGTCGAGCGACACGCGTAAACCCGGTGGACGCCCTGAGAACGGACTAGACACTCCTTGCAGAGATGCCGCCTGCAAACTACAGTGTAGTTCTCTAAACCTACAGTGTAGTTTACAGAAGGCGCGAGTCCGATGAGCAAGCACCTGGGCGAGTTCGAGAAATTGCTGCTGTTCGCGCTGCTGGCGGGCGGCAAAGACACCGACGGAGCCACACTGCGGCAACAGATTGAGGAACGGACGGGGCGCGTCGTTTCGCCCGGTGCCGTCTACACCGCGATGGATCGGCTCCAGGGACGCGGGTTCGTTGCCTCGCAAGTGGTGACCGCACCGCCAGAACGGGGCGGCCGACGGCAGAAACGCTATCGGCTCAGTGCCGACGGCGCGCTGTCGCTCGATCGCGCCGTGCGCGAGCTCAACTCGATGGCAGACGGGCTCGACGAGCACCTCGCCGCTGCGGTCGAGTCCGCCCGCACCGGAGAAGGACGATGACAGACCTGACTTCGCCGCGCTGGCTGCGAGCGACGGCAGCCCGAATCGTCAAAGGCAAGAACGCGGAGTTCGTTCTCGCCGACCTGGCTGACGACTACGCTCGTCAGCGTCGATATCGGGGGGCAACGCGATCCGCTTTGCGCACCCTCCGCCTTGCCGTCGCCTCGACCTGGGCCATGCGAGGTAGCGGCTGGCACCCCGGACGGTTGCTCGGTGCCCTGGCCGCTGACAGCCGCTTCGCGGTACGCGGCCTGCGCAAGAGTCCAGGCTTCACGGCCGTGGCCGTCGTCATGCTGGCCCTTGGCATCGGTGCCAACGCGGCGATCTTCAGCGTCGTGCATGGCGTATTGCTGAAGCCGCTGCCGTATCCGGAGCCCGGCAAGATCGTCAACGTGTGGCAGGTCTTCCACGAGTGGCAGGAGCACCAAAGCGAACTCTTCCGGGGCATGGCCGAGCGCTTCCCGATCTCTTGGCCGGTGTACCAGGAATGGACCGAGCGCAGTCGCAGTTTCGAGGCCATCGCGGTGTACGGCGATTATCCGACGATCGTGGACGGCATCGACGTCGCCGAATGGGTAAACGTCGTGAGCACGACCCGCTCGTTCGTGAACGTCGTCGGTGTACAACCCGCACTGGGCCGATGGTTCAACGAGGAGGAAGACAGCGCCTACGGCGAGCGTGTGGTCATCATCAGCCACCGCTACTGGCAGCGTCTGGGCGGCGATGAATCCGTGCTCGGAACCACACTGCGGCTGCATGGCGATCCGACCACGGTGATCGGCGTGATGCCGACGGACTTCTACTTCCCTGACCGTGCGCACGACATGTGGCTTCCCGTTCCCGCCGGGCGGCGCAACAACCGGTTCACGAATCAATCGATGTCCGCCGTAGCGCGGCTCGCTAGTGGCGTCTCCCTCGATGACGCGCAGCGCGAGATGGACGCCGTTGCCGAGCAGATCATCGCCGACAATCCCGACGCCATCGACGCCGGCGTCCGGCTGGTCGGGCGCGTCGACGAGATCGCAGGCTCAACCGCCAGTACCCTCCGGCTGCTCGCCACAGCCGTCGGTCTTGTGCTTCTGGTGGCGGCCGCCAACGTCGCTGGGCTGCTGCTCCTGCGTACAACCGCGCGGCGGCAAGAACTGGCGATGCGGGCGGCTCTGGGAGCTGGTCGGCGGCGGCTCGTCGCCCAGCTCATGGTCGAGGGCGCGATCCTCGCGGCGGTGGGAGGGGGCGTCGGACTGGCCACGGTAGCCATCACCTTCCGCTGGTTGCGAGCACTGCTTCCGGCGGACACACCCCGCCTCGCGGACATCGCGCTGAACTGGCAGGTGGTGGGCTTCGTGGCCGGGATATCGCTTCTGGTGGCGGTGGGCTTCGGATTGATCTCGGCGGCGCACCTGCGCCGAGACCCCGCCGACGGACTGCGGCAAAGCGCGCGCGTGGTAACCGGATCGGGCGGACGGGCGGTGCTGGTGGTCGGCGAGATCGCCATCAGCGTCGTGCTACTGGCAGCGGCGGCGCTGCTGGCGGGAAGCTACTTCCGCCTGGCCTCCATCGATAGCGGTATCCGCGCCGACGGGCTGCTGAGCCTGCACGTCGCCGCGCCGATCGATATCTGGCACGACTCGCCCGAGGAGCTCCGTGCGTTCTACACGGAAACGTCCGGCCGGCTGAACTCCCTACCGAGCGTGCGCGGCGCTGCCGCGGTGTCGTCGGTGCCGTTCAGTGGATCGCAATCCTCGGGCACCTTCGGCTTCGTCGA
>JACZXM010000233.1 GCA_022571615.1 Acidobacteriota bacterium
TAGTATCGAAAATGAAGTTGGGTTCCTTTAATTTTCCGGTATATTCCAGCTCGACAAAATCCTTTTTCTTAATTGCCATACGAAAAATTAGTCGAAGAATTCTTTTAAATCTTTCCTTTTTCTGTTTGGCCTCTAACTTGGAGACTTCATTGGAAAACTTTTCTACAACAGCCTCGGCGCTTAATATACCCGAGTCAAAATCTTTGAGGACCTCTCGCGCTACGTCTTTCAACTCCTTTTTTTGAGTTCTCTGAAACTGTTTTATGACTTTTGGCGTAAGCTGTTTTTTAAATTTTCTAGGACCCTTTAATTGACCCGCTTCAAATTCTCCGAATTTTGTTTGTTGGTATCTCTCTAGTTTATATAGAGTAGCAAGGTTATCGCCTAAATCTTTAAGAAAACTCTGTATACGTGTAATACCTGTAAACATTGAAGGCTCGATGGCCTGGATCATAGTCATTGATTCTTTATAAGCTCTACGACGGATATTAGCGATCATAGATTCGTCTTCGTCCTCGGGCTGAATGCCGCGCACACTTCCGAACAGCACCGTGACCCGGCGCAGCTCTGCCAGCCAGCGTGCCTGGCCGGCGTCGAGCCGTCCGAGCACCGAGCGAGGTATGAAGGCACGTCGCACTTCATCCGGAAGGGCACGTCCCCACTGCCTGTCGGGCATCGGTGTTACGACCGGATCCTGAAGCCGACGGAAGCCCTGTGAAACCGGCGTGCTCGCTCCCGCGTCCAGGTAGGCGGCCGCCTCGGGTGCGACCACGACCTGGCCCGGTGCGGCCTGAGCCTCGGCTGCTGCCATACCGGTCAGAGCAGCCCCGACGACGATCAGCTCCCAGCGGTCGTCGATCCCGCCCGTGGTCGTTGCCAGCAACGAGCCAGCGCCGATACCGACGCGCATGGGCAGGCTGCCACCCGCGTCCAGACCCCGTTGGAGCGCCTGGCCGCACGCCGCGGCCAGCGGTACGAACCTCGCGAGGTCACCGGGTTCTCGACTCCACCAGATGGCGATCGGCGCGTCGCCGGCAAAGCGCAGTGTGTCGCCGCCGTACTCGGCGATGGTGTCGACCATGGGTCCGAAGGTTCCATTCAGTACACCTGTGAGCTCCTCGATGCCATCGGGTCCGAGCGCACAGAGGCGCTCCGAGAGCTCCGTGAACCCGGAAATGTCAGCGATCAGCGCTACACCATGCCCGCGCATCGCCCGGGGTTCGTTCGATAGCTCCGCGGCATCGTGCAGGAGCAAGCTCAGAAGCCGGGGCACGTAGGCTCCCAGACGGTCCGTGTTGGCGGACGACCTGCTCATCGGTGCGGTGGCTCGGGCATGGCCGTTCAGAGGTGCTCGCTGCGGACGCCGTGCCACAGCCTGATGGCCTCGTAGACGAGGACTCCGGCGTAGGCGACGACGAGCCACAGCAGAACCGCCTCGATTGGCAGTCCGGAGAAAGCGTCAATGAAGATCCCGAGCATCTGCTCCGGTCGATAGCCCCACCAGCCGTAGGGGTTCGCCAGCACTCCCTCCCACAACAGGCTCACGGGTAGGAGCAACAGTCCCGTGAAACAGAGCGCGCGCCAGTTGATCCGGTCGCCAACGGCGCGGAACAGCAGCACGTTGGGGAGGATTCCGGTCACCAGGATGAAGGTGTAGTAGCCGGGGAAACCGTGGCCACTGGCGCCGGGTCCGTACCATTTCCAGGCGATACCAGCGACGAACAGAATCACGAAACCGATCGCCGAGGCACCGTGAAACGAGATCAGAGAGAGCACCGTGCGGGCGGCGGCCTTGTCGCGGACGGTCTTGTAGTAACCGCCCAGCCAGAACTCGTTGGACCAGATATAGGTCAACAGAATGACCGCGAATCCGAGAGAGTAGAAGCCAAACTCCTCAATCGGTACGGCACCGCCGACCACCGGCACCATGAAGTTCAGATTGGCGCCGGAGTTGGGGAAGGTGAAGAACAGCTGGGCAAACAGGACGTCGAGTATGGCGCCGAGACCAAATAGGAAAGCCAGGGCGATCCAGAACCCCGAGCGGACCCCCTTGTAGCCGGGATGCAGATGGAACCAGGTGCCGAGGACCACCACCGGGATGGCAAACATCAGCAGCGACCAGGTGTAGCCGAGCGGTGTGGGCTGGGGCTGCAGGGGCACCGACGGACGGGTCCCCTGAACGGTGCTCAGGACAATGGTTGCCGGCACGATGATGGTGGCGAGAATGCCGGCGATCGTGAGTGCCTTGCGGGCGGGGGAGCGTGTTGCAGGACTAGCCATCGGGGGCCTCCGGGGCACAGACGCAGGGTCGCCTCGATGCGGCCGCGAGAATATCACGTGAGGCGCAATATACTCCCAGCAATCTTCCTTTCCGGAGGCGTTGATGGAAATCGACTCTCGAGATCTCGATGCCCGTGCGCTACTGCGTTCGTGCACCGCGTTTGCGGAGCTAGCGCCTGACGTTCTGGAGCGGCTACTACCGTGCCTGCGAGAACGCGACTTCGAGGCCGGTGAGGTGCTCATTCGTCAGGGCGACCCCGGAGATTTCCTGCTCCTGCTGGCCGAGGGTTCGGCCTCGGCGTACGTGCGCAACGAGAATGGCGACTCGCACATGCTCGGTCGATTTGTCCGCGGGGACATCGCTGGCGAGATGGCGCTGCTGACCCGCGAGCCGCGCACCGCCGATGTCGTGGCCGACACCGGGGGCCATGCCTACGAGCTGCCCGCCGAGTCGTTTCGCGAACTGATCAGTCAGCACCTGGAACTGGGCTCCGTGCTCACTAACTTGATCGCCGACCGACTAGGTGCCGGCAGCCACGACGCACTCGGCGGCAAGCTGCTGTCGGGCTATCGGGTGGGTGAATGTATAGGCCGCGGCGGCATGGCCATCGTTTACCGCGCCGAGGATGTCGAGTCGCAGCGCACCGTGGCTCTGAAGATGATGAGCCACCGGCTGCTGCACAGCACCCAGGCCCGGCAGCGGTTCCGCCAGGAAGCTGAGGTCTTGGGTTCGCTAGAGCACCCCAACATCGCTCGCCTGCTTGGCGGTTTCCCCGCCTTCAGCACGTACTTTCTGGCTATGGAGTACTGCGATGGTCCGACGCTCGAAGAGGTGATCGCTACGACCGGTCCGTTTCCCGAGGAAGCAGTGCGCGCGATTGTGGGTCAGCTCGCCCGGGCACTTGACTACCTACACGATCGCGGCATCATGCATCGCGATCTCAAACCGGCGAACGTCATGATGACCAGCGACGGCACCGTCAAGCTGACCGACTTCGGTCTGGCGAGACCGCAGACGGTGAGCGCCGATGCCGCGACTACACAGATGGGCGCGCTCACCGGTACGCCGCTGTACATGGCGCCCGAACAGCTCTCCGGCGAGCTGGGCGACGCCAGCAGCGACCTCTACGCCCTGGCTTGTGTGGTGTACGAGATGGCCGCGGGAAAGCGGCTCTTCCAAGGCGAAACGCTACTCGACATCGTGCGGTCGAAGGTGACGACCGTTCTGCCGCCCCGCGAGCAGATCGGCCACGGGGTCAGCGAGGAGCTCTACCTGCTGATGCTGCGAGGGCTCCAGGAACTGCCGGCCGACCGCACGGTCGATCTGAAGCAACTGGGGGCCTGGAGCGCGCCGGTGAATCCGAACCGCATCCAGGGGGCTGCAGGCGGTTAGCGGCATAGCGCAATCGGATGCCCGAACCCTTAGACTGTTTTCCATGGGCACCGGAGTTTCGCTGTACGACCGTCGCCAGTCGCTGGTCGAGGAGATCGCCAATAGCGTCAGCCATGGCATGGGGTTCGTGGCAGCGCTGGCGGCGGGTTCGGTGCTGGTGCTGGCGCGCCGGGGCGAACCGGCGCACGTGATCGGTGCCAGCGTGTTCGCCGTGGCGATGGCGCTGGTGTACCTGACCTCGACCCTGTACCACGCGATGCCGCACGGTCGCGCCAAGCGCCTGTTCCGGGTGCTGGATCACTCGGCGATCTTCCTGCTGATCGCGGGTACCTACACGCCGTTCACGCTCGGCGTGCTGCGTGGCCCGTGGGGCTGGACGCTGTTCGGCCTGATCTGGGCGCTCGCCCTCACCGGCATCGCGCTCAAGACAGTGGCCGGCGTTCGCTACCCGCGCTTGTCCACCGCGCTGTACCTCACCATGGGGTGGCTGGCGCTCGTGGGCGTCAAACCCCTATGGGCCCGCATTCCGGTCGACGGTTGGATGTGGCTGTTGGCTGGCGGCCTGGCCTACAGCGTGGGCGTGATCTTCTATGCCACCGACCACCGCGTTCGTTTCGGCCATTTCGTGTGGCACCTGTTCGTGCTCGCCGGTACCGCCTGTCACTTCGTCGCGGTGTTGCGCTACTCGGTTTGAACCGATCTGTGTCGTAGCGGCGAGCTGCAGCAGCTCCTCATCGCGGTTGCCCTGCCTCCCCGCCCCAGACCACGATTTCGCTCACGGCCGAGGCCCGTGGTGACGCGTGCCTCAGGATCACCCGAATCTTCGAGGTGTTGAGCGGGGAAAAGCGTGCCGTATTGACGGCCATGGCAAGCGGACGCGCCGGCGCCCAGTGGATATCGGGCACGCTGATCCAGGAGGCGCCGTTCCAGCTGTCAACCGACCACTCGAGCGGTGCCGCGGTGCCGCGGCTCTCCCAGGCCCACAGATGCAGATCGACGCCGGAGACCGTCCGGCTGCCGCCAAAGTCGACCTCGATCCAATCACGCTCGTTGGCTGTCCCTGCAGCCGTCCAGCGTTTGCGGGAGTAGCTATTGAACGCGCTTTCACCGTCGTTAACCACCGTCACCGGCACGTCGCCGTCAAAGGACGCCGATACCCGCGGAAACCCTTGTCCCGTCGGATTGAAGGCCAGGTTGGCCACGGGTCGGATCGGCTCAGGAGCCGGCGCTGTCTCGGGCCCCCAGGTTTCGATCTCGCTCAGACCGCTCACGGTCCCCGGCCCGGACACGATCTGCACGCGCACGACCTCGACCCGGACGCTCGGGAAGGTCGCGACGTTGGCGCGTCGTCCGGCCGGGATTCGCGGCCACCGTTGCTGCGCCGGGATGTCGATCCACTCGCTTCCGTTCGAGACCATGAGGCGGTAGGAGACAGGTGCCACCACGGGTAGTCCTTGCGCAGCCCTGCCCGTGGGTTCCTGAGCTTTGCTCAAGAGCCACATTGGCGGATCCTCGGCGACTGGATCCGGTCCCGCGTCGGTGTCGTCGAGGAAGTAGAGCTTCACCGTGTCGATCGGGCGCGCCTGACCGAAATCGACCTCGAACCAGGTACTGCGGTCGGCCCCGATCGGGACCCATCGATTCGGTGGCGCGGCATGGTACCAGTACTGGCCGTCCACCGCCCAGGACGGCGGCGCCTGCGGCTGGAAGCTGGAGGCGCTCGCCCGCGGCAAGGGATTCCGGCGGGTGTTCCTGAACCCAGCCGATATCGGGGGTCGCTACTCTGCTCTCTCCTACTTCGGCCTGGTGCCGGCCGCCCTCATCGGGGTGGACCTGGACGCCCTGCTGGACTCGGCGGAGGAGATGGCCGTCGCCTGCGCGGACTGCGTCCCCGTCGCGGACAATCCGGGGCTTTGGTTG
>JACZXM010000234.1 GCA_022571615.1 Acidobacteriota bacterium
ATCGAAGTGATCCCCCGCCGTGGCGGCCCTCGAGGCGATCACCTCGCCCAACGCCAACTCGGGCCAGGGCCGCGGCGCATCGATCCACCCGGGCGAGGAACTGCGCAGCACTCACCGACACCAGCTCACCGGTGTCGGGGGAGCGAACGCACAGCAAGTCCTCACGCGCAGCGCGTCGGATTCGCACCAGAATGTCGCAGAGCGTCTTCATGTGCCCCGGCGGGGGTTCAGGCCAGCCCGAATCGGCTCTCTCCACCGCATGGTCGAGATCCTCGCAGAACCCTACCCCATGGTGCGACATGGCAGGTCGCTTTGCCCGCGCTAGCTCCCCCCGTAACTCCCTCTTGCCAGACCCATCACACTTTCACCACGGCCTGCTAACATGCCATTGTCAGTGTGACATGTTCGACTCCTCACACCCGCTGTATGTCCCGATCCTGCTGCCCGGCGACCGGGACGCTTTTTCCGATACCGGCAACTGGGACGCAGTCCTGCTCTCGGCAAGCTATGCGGTCGGATCGCAAGGCCGCTCGCTTTGCGCGCTGGCCCGCGCCCGCAGCCGACTCCTGCTCGTAGACCCCAAGACCGCCTGCTACCAGTTCGAGGGATACATGAGCATGGAGGACCTGCGCAGCCTCTCCTATAGCCCCGGCGCCGGCACCCTCGGTGCGTTGTGGCAGCCCCGCGAGTTCGAGCGTCAGGAGCGTCGTGCCCGGCTGATCGCGGAGGTGTTCGGGACCCAACGCGCGCTCCAGGCTGACATGCTGTTGGCGCCCTACTTCCTGGTCTCGCAGGTGGACCATCCATGGCTGCAGATCGCCTCCTGCACGATTCGCGAGGCCGTGGCCCGGGAGACTGATCGGCCGGTGGCAGGCGTGGTCTGCGTGGAGATCGATACCATCCTGCAGCCAGGCGACCTGGATTCAGTTCTGGACGCCTTCACGGCGACGACACCGGCGGCCTGGTTGGTGGTTGTCGTCAACCACGACGAGCGCGAGGCCAGTCCACAGGAAATGGAGGCCGTGGTGGGATTGATCCGCGGGCTCGGAGGCTCGGGTGCCCCCGTGATCCACGCTTTCGCCGGCCGCGGTGGCTTGGTGGCCGCCGCCGCCGGGGCGGCGGGCTACGCCGCCGGGGCGCTCGAGCTCGAGGCACACCCGAGGCGGTACCTTCACGAAGGTCTGGTCAACTTGCACGCCAACGGTTACTACCTGCAGGGTTGCATGACGCGGCTTCCGGTGCGTCTGGCCGACGCCGTCGTGTCCGTGCAACCGGATGCCTGGGGGAGCGATGAATCTACCGTTCCCATTACCCGGCTGGTGTCGCGGCGTCGGATCGCGCGTGCGCTGCGTTCTAAGCGCGCGGAGATGGAGATGTTGGCTGCGGTTGCACCGGAGAGCAGACAAGAGCACCTGCGCGCACGGTTCGAGGCGGCGCTCGATACCTGCCGCCACGCACAGCGGCGCGTCGCCGATGCTGCCGGCCCCGAGCAATTGACCACCGGAATCTTCCACTACCTCGAAGTGCTACGGGAGATGGTCGGCGGCGACGCGGCCAGCATCCCCCATTCGGCCGGGTTCTAGTTACACTTGTCGGACCCATCACACGTTCACCACGGCTTGCTAGGATCGACCCCGGCTGGAGGAGCCCATGGCATACATCCGCATGATCGAACAGGAAGAGGCCACGGGGCTGCTCGCGCGCCAGTACGACGCCGCGATGGCCCGCGCCGGCAAGCTCTTCAATGTCGTGAAGATCCAGAGCCAGCGCCCGAAGGCGCTGCGCGCGAGCATCGCCCTGTACACCACCGTCATGTTGGGCGAGTCGGAGCTTTCGCGAGCCGAGCGTGAGCTGCTCGCCGTGGTGGTGTCGGAGATCAACGACTGCCACTACTGAGTCCGCTCGCACGCCGACGACCTCCGTGCCGAGGTCGCAGACGACGCGCTCGCCGACGCGATTGCCGAAGATTGGCGACAGGCACCGCTGGAGCGCATCTCCCCGCGCGCGACGGCGCTGTGCGCGCATGCCGAGAAGCTGACCCGATGTCCTTCGAGCATCAGCGAACAGGACATCGCGGGACTGCGCCAGGCCGGCTGCTCTGACGCCGGCATCGAGGACATCACGCAGGTGGTGGCCCTGTTTGCCTACTTCAACCGCATCGCCGACGGGCTCGGGATCGACCCGGAGCCGGATTGGTAGCGAACCACCGTGGCAGCGAAAAAGGGGCCCGCCAGCCAAGGCGGGCCCCTTTTGATGACGCTCGCCGCGCGCTCTAGCAGCCCGTGGTAGAAGTGGCGTGGGCTGCTAGCAGCTAGCGCACGGTGAAGGACACGTCGAGCACGATCCGCCGGCCGATGATGTCGCCGAAGATGTGCTGCAGCACCGGCTCGTCGGTGATGTTGGTGCCGCGCACCGACACCTCGCCGTTGCCGTTGTTGAACATGAACCCGAGCGACCCATCCACGGTGGTGTAGGAATCGGTGGTGCCGAAGAACCGCGAGTCGAGCACGTCGGTCCAGTACGCTTCGCCAACATGGTTCACGGACGCACTATAGAACCAATCGCCGGTGTAGCCGTTCCATCCGACGTTAAAACGATTCTCCGGAGGCCGATTGACCTCGTCCACCGGAATGCCCGTGACCTCCGGATTCTTCTGATAGGAGTAGTTCACCACCACGCTGTTGCGCGGCATCGGCTGGATTCGCAGCCCGATCTCCAGGCCCTTGTTCACGATCTCGCCGATATTGCGATAGGTGAACGCGGAGGGCAGCAACACCGGACCGAACGGCGGCAGGAAGAACGCTGGCAAGGGCCAACCGGCGGGCGGATTGAACGCCGTATACACCGCCGAGGCGAAGAAATCGATCCCGTCGGTTTTCTCGGTGCGGTAAACGGCCATGTCCCAGGAGAACTTGCCATCCGCTACCGAGCCGCGGTAGCCGATCTCGATTTGATCGAGCTGCTCCTGCACCAGACTCGGGTTGCCGAACACCGCCGAGGCGAACACGAACGGCCCCGTGGGCAGCTGCACCAGGTTGAAGACCGTCAGGTCGAGGAAGTTGTTGATCATCGACGGCGCCCGGTAGGCGCGGCCGAAACCGGCCCGCAAGACGTGTCGCGAGCTTCCTGTCGGGCGCACCAGGATGGTACCGCGCGGCGACACGACGCTTTCGTCGATCACGCTGAGCTTGTCGAGCCGGATGCCGGCATCGAGCGAGAGGTAATCGCTCAGGTTGAAGTTCAACTGCGCGAACCCACCGCCCTCTTTTCGATTGTCCTCGTCCGGTGCGATCGACAGATCGAAGTTGATGTTGCGGAAGTTGCCACCGTACGTCGCCGAGTGCCGGCCGAAGAACGTGGTGTTGGTGGCCGAGAAATCGTAGGTCTTGCTCTCGAAGAGGAACAAGATCCCGTTCAGCAGGTTGGTCGCATCACCGTCCAGGGCGTTGATGAAGGCGCGGACGTTGAGGTTCTTCCAGTTGTAGTCAGCACGGAAGTGCCAGAAGAACGATCCGTCCCGGAGCTGGAACGGACCGATGCCCGTATGCAAGATGCCGCCGCTGCCGGCGTAGCCCGCCGAGATCGACCACCAGCGGTCGTTGTCGATGTTGTAGTCGACCCTGGCGTCAAACTTCGGCTGTTTGGTGCCGCTGTTGGCGAACAGATTCCGCGGTATCCCGTTGGGCAACGGGCCCGGACGGTCCCAGGGGTCCTGGGTGTAGTAGCCTCCGTTGAGCTTGAAGCCCAGCTTGTCGCGCACGCCGGTCCAGGTGAAACTGCCGAATCCCGTGCCCCTGCCACCACCTCCGGCGCGCACGCGGAACGCGTTGCCCTGGGCGTAGGGGGATTTCGTGATCACGTTGATCACACCGGACATCGCGTTGGCACCCCAAACCGCCGAGCCCGGCCCGCGGATGACCTCGATCCGATCGATGTCCGAGAAATCGACCGGCAGCAGGTCCCACATGACGAAGCCGAAGAAGTCCTGGTACACCGAACGGCCGTCAATCAGCACCAGCTGCGAAGGATCCAGGGTCCCGGTGGCCGAACGCGAGCTCATGTTGATGTCGCGGGCGCTGGTCTGGGTAATGTTGAGTCCGGGAACTCCGCGCAGCAAATCGGCGTAGTTTTGCGCCGGGCTGAGCGCGATGTCCGCGCTGTCGACGACCGAGATCGAGGTCGGGGCATCCAACAGCAGCTGCTCGACACGTGAGGCGGTAACGACCACCACCTCTTCGATGTTCGTCCGCTCCCGCCGGTTCTCTTGTTCTTGTTCCTGCTGACCAGACTCCTGCGCCATCGCCCCTGCATTGAGCGCAGGAAGAAGAAGTGCGAGTCCAAGCAACAGCGCCAGCAGCGCCCGTCCTTTCATTACGACCTCCTGGGGGTTGGCGTCCGTCCCGAGAATCGGGACCTCATTGCAGTGTTGATTGCCGCTCCGTACTCTAACCTCCGAACAGAACATAGGGAAATAGCATGCCGGGTTCCGTCGCCATCGCCTGGCATCGGTGACCTCAGCGTTGCTCAAGAGCCTGGATCACGGTCTCGAGGGCGGCGACGTAGTTGGCTACGTCCTGGTCGGTGATTTCCCTGGCACGGCCAAACACTCCCTCCACGTCGCGGTAGACGACGTCCGCGATCTGATTGCCTGAGTCGGTGGTCATCATCACGCCGAGGCCGTTCCAGCCGTAGTCGGTAACGCGAACTGTGGGAATCACCGCGGTGCGAAACACGTCGAACGCCGCATCCATGTCGCCGGACTCGTGAGCCTGGTAGAACTCGTCGATTGCGGCACCGCGAATCGAACCGCGCTCCAGAAACAGGTACAGCGGTGTCGATACATTGATAGCGAGGATCACGCTGCGGCTTCCCGGCGTCGGCGTTACGAAGCGCGTTTGACCGCTGGCCTCCATGAGCTCCCGAATCCGTCCCAGCAACGCCTCCTGGTCCGCATCCTGGGCCGCCGACGCAGACCCGAGACCGAGTGCCATCGTGATCAGACCGATCAGGCACAGTGATCGAGCAGCCCGTGGCAGAAGTAGCGTGGGTCGCGTTGCGTCGATTCGCGTCAAGAACGTGTCTCCCTTGCCAGGGGCCTCTCGAAACCGACGGTCTTGCACCGCTGGAGTCCGGTGGATCGCTGCCAGGCCGATATACCCTAGCAAAGGGTCCGACCGCACTCAATAGAATGCCGCAGCCTGCCACCAACGATTCGGCTACAATCCTCACCGACACCCCCTCTGCAGCCAACTTCCGCACACGAGCAAAGGGCCCCATGTCTGCCAGCACCGCCGTCGCCGAGTATGTCGACCAGCACCGTGAAGCCTGGTTGGAAGAACTGTTCGAATTCCTCCGCATCCCCAGCATCAGCACCGATCCCGCACAGATCAGCCCGTAGTCGTTGGTGTATAAGTCGGAGAGTTTGGCCAGACCCACGGACATCACCATCATCGAATCTGAATCGATCATGATCAAGGGCCACAGGAAGGCCCGCCAGCTACCCAAGAAGGTAAAGATGGCCAGGGCTGCCATCGCTGGCTTGGCCAGCGGCAACACGACTTGCCAGAAGACGCCCCAGGTAGAGCAACCGT
>JACZXM010000235.1 GCA_022571615.1 Acidobacteriota bacterium
TGCGCCCGGATCCCTCCTGCTGCGCCTTGCGCCGGTGAGCCCTACTCGTGTTCCACGTGGAACGAACGTGGTTGCGCCCAGCGCGGGCGCCGAGCTGGCCCTGGAGGCCGGGCGTGCGCACGCGTGGTAGCCTCGCTTCTCGGGGCGCCACATGGTCTGATCGGGACCGGGAGAATCGATGAGTCGCGTGATCGCGGTCGCCAACCAGAAAGGCGGTGTTGGCAAGACGACCACGGCAGTGAACCTCGCGGCATCGCTGGCAGCCGCTGATCTGCGCACGCTTCTGGTCGACATGGATCCACAGTGCAACGCCTCGAGCGGCTTGGGGCTGCGGTTGGAGGCAGGCGAGCCCAGCCTGTACGAAGTGCTAAGCGGCGAGATATCGCTCCAGGACACCGTGCGGCCCGGATGCATGGAGGGCCTGTTCGTTGCGCCGGCCGTTCATGATCTGGTCGGGGCCGAGGTCGAGTTGGTTGGCGCCGAGAAACGGGCCGAACGACTCTGCGCGGCGCTGGTATCGGTGCGCACTGCCTATGATTTCACGATCATCGACTGTCCCCCGTCGCTTGGGCTGCTGACCCTGAATGCCCTGGCAGCGGCCGACAGCGTGATCGTCCCGGTCCAGACCGAGTACCTGGCGCTGGAAGGCTTGAGCCGACTTCTCGGGACGCTCGGGCGAGTTCGCGACGGGCTCAACCCGGTGCTCGAGATCGAAGGCATTCTGCTGACCATGGTGGACGAGCGGATGAACCTGACCCGCCAAGTAATCGCCGAAGTGCGCGAGCACTTCGGGGAGTTGGTGTTCGAGACTCAGATCCCACGAAACGTCCGCCTTGGCGAGGCTCCGAGCTTCGGCAAGCCGATCATCTTGTATGATTTGCGTTCCAGCGGAGCGCAGGCGTACCTGAAACTGATGCGCGAGGTCGTTAAGCATGGCAAGGAAAGCGCTGGGGCGGGGGCTTGACGCGCTGATTCCCAGTCGTGTGGCTACCGTGCCAGGTACCGGCCGCCCGGCGCTGGCGGAGATTCCCATCGAGCTCATCCGGCCCAATCCGCAACAGCCACGCGAGGCGTTTGACGAGGCCGCCATCGAATCAATTTCGGCTTCGTTGCGCCGGCACGGGATGCTACAGCCGGTTGTGGTGCGCAAGGTCGCCGGGGGATACGAGTTGATTGCCGGGGAGCGGCGCTGGCGCGGCGCCCAGCGAGCCGGGCTGGATCGCATCCCGGCCGTGGTTCGCGATGCCAGCCCACAGGAATCGCTCGAGCTGGCGCTGGTCGAGAACCTGCAGCGCGAGGACCTCAATCCAATCGAGGAGGCCCACGCCTATCGCCAGCTGACGGAGGAGATGGGGTTGACGCAGGAGGAAGCGGCGCGGCGTGTCGGCAAGGATCGGTCCACCGTCGCCAACTACTTGCGGCTACTGAAGTTGCCGCCGCAGGTGCAAGCGCTGGTGGTCGATGGAGCGCTGAGCATGGGGCACGCGCGCGCCCTGTTGGCGCTAGAAGAACCGGCCGTACAGGCGGACCTGGCAGCGTCGGTGGCGGCGGCGGGACTGTCGGTGCGCCAAACCGAAGCGCGGGTGCGAGCGGCCGGCCGGCCCCGGGCGCAGCGTAGCGCCGGCCGCCGCGACCCCGATGTCGTGGCCGCGGAGCAGAAGCTGACGCGTGCCCTCGGCGCGCCGGTGACCATTCGTGGCCAGGAGCGTGGGCGCCTGGAGATCCGGTTCGAGTCGCTGGACGAGTTGAACCGCTTGTATGACTTGCTCTTGGAGAAACGCGGGCTAGTGGCAACCAACAGGAGAGCGTGATGGAAGCGACGGACAACCTAGATGGACATCTTGGCGAGGGTACGGAGGTCGAAGGAACGCTGCGATTCGAGGGATCGGTCCGCATCGATGGCAAGTTCAGCGGCAAGATCATCTCTCCGGCGACGCTGATCCTGGGCCCGAGCGCAGCGGTGGACGGAGAGCTTGAGGTCGCCCAACTAGCAGTTCATGGCGCGCTCAAGGGCACCGTGCACGCGCGCGACCGCATTACGATTCACAGCAGCGGAAAGGTCGAGGCCGACCTCAAAACACAGCGGCTGGTGATGGAGCCGGGAGCTTTCTTTCAGGGCCGCTGTGAGATGGAACGCGAGCAACCCCAACCAACGCAGCCCACACCCAAAGCGGGCAAGGTCACGGTGCCGGCAGGACCCGCGACGGCGGCTCCGACGAAGCTCCCGTCCGCGCCGACGAAGACGACGTAAAACACTGACAACAAAACAGATAGCTCGGACGGACAGGGAAAAACGGCGAGCCCGGCAGCTCGCGGCACGCACACCGCACGCGCCACGTATGCAGGCAATGACATGACGTCTCGTGGGCGTGCGGTAGGGTAGCGGCGCCGCGAGGCACAGGAGGGAGACAGGGCGTGGAGCATCGCGACATCACCGAACTCGTAATGCAGTTCGTACTGCAACTCGGTGTCATCATCCTGGTGGCCAAGGTCTTCGGCGAGCTGGTGGAACGGATCTTCAAGCAGCCCGGGGTGCTCGGCGAGCTCGCGGCCGGGATTCTGATCGGACCGTACGCGCTCGGCGGCATGATTCATGTTCCTGGCATCGACGGGGCGGTGTTCGCACTCCAGGGCGGCCAGTTGCCGGTCTCGGACGAGTTGTGGGCGATGGCCCAGGTCGGCGCCGTGGTCCTGCTGTTCATGGCCGGCCTGGAGACCGACCTGCCCAGCTTTCTCAAGTACGCCGGTCCCGCGACGGTGATCGCGGTGGGCGGGGTGGTCATGCCGTTCGTGCTGGGCGTGGTCGCCACGGTGTGGATGGGATACGCGGATAGCTACATGAGCGGCCCCGCCCTGTTCGTGGGCGCGATCATGGTGGCGACCTCGGTCGGCATTACGGCGCGAGTGCTATCGGACATCAAGCACCTCGACACACCGGAAGGGGTAACCATTCTCGGGGCGGCGGTGGTGGACGACGTGGTCGGCATCATGGTGCTGGCGGTGGTGGTGGGGCTTGCTCGCACCGGCAGCTTCGACATGGCGTCAGCCGGGGTCACGTTCTTGAAAGCGGGCGGGTTCTACGTCGTGTTCATGGCGGTCGGACTGGCGCTCTCCAAGCACATAGCGAGCTTCCTGGACTGGTTCAAGGGACGCGGCGCCACCGTGGGGGTGGCCGCGTCGCTGGCCTTTCTGGCTGCCGCGGTGGCGGAGATGTTCGGACTGGCGATGA
The DNA here is from genome assembly GCA_022571615.1 of Acidobacteriota bacterium. Taxonomy (GTDB): domain Bacteria; phylum Acidobacteriota; class UBA890; order UBA890; family WLXD01; genus JACZXM01. The sequence continues at coordinate 3,230 of JACZXM010000235.1, forward strand.
TCATCGGCGCCTACGCCATGGGCCTGGTGCTGTCGGACACCAAGCTCAAGCACTACCTGGAGGAGAGGCTCGAAGGGGTCTACTATGTCCTGGTTCCGATCTTTTTCTGTGTTCTCGGCATGTTGGTCAACATCCCGGCAATGCGCGGCGCCCTGCTGTTCGGTGGGGTGCTCAGCTTGCTGGCGATCGTCTCCAAGGTCGTCGGCTGCGGGCTGCCGTCACTGCTGGTGGGATTCAACCAGCGCGGCGCGTGGCGCATCGGTGTTGGCATGATGCCGCGCGGGGAAGTGGCGCTGATCATTGCCGGCGTCGGCATGGCCGAGGGACTCATCGACACCTCGATCTTCGGGGTGTCGATCCTGATGACCATCGTGACGACCATGCTGGCGCCGATGATTCTGGTGCCGGCTTTCCAAAAAGGGGGGTCGGGCCTACGGAGCCGTGATGAAGCGCCGGCAGGCTAAACTTGCCCGGGTGCGTGAACGGGAGACAACAGAGGAGTTCAAGACCAATGCAGCAGGCGTATTCTTTCCTCGGCAACGAGGACTTCGTGGACATGATCCGCGACGCCTTTGCCCGGACGCTGGAGCAGCGCGGGTATCATCTACAGGTCACTGGCGCAGGTCCCGGTAGTCCCCACGTGTACGAGTACCGGCGCGAGCAAACCATTGTGGCGGTCACGGTCGATGACACCGCGGGCGAGAAATGGGAGGCGGAGCTTTCGGTCGAGACCGAGGGGCCGCGGGAGGAACTGGAAGCGATCGTCAGCGGTTCGGTCGCCGGGTTGCTTGCCGAGCTTTCTACACGGCTGCTAGAATCCGTCGTCGATGAGTCCTGTCGCTCCGCGGTAGCGAAGCAGCTCGGCCATGTTCTTGCCGAGATGGAGTGACACGCAAGCGGGCCGTTCACCGGATGGCCACTCGAGGGTATCAACCGTTCCTGGCCCACCTCCTTTTGCGCTCATGTTCTGCGACCGGCGCCAGTATCTCGCGCGGCAGATGTAGAGCGGGCAGCGTCTGAGGACGCGAACCGAATAGCGATGGAAAACTTCCCGCACGCGCCGACGCTCGCCCTGGTGGCTGCGGCCGTGGTGACCCTGGTGTTTGTTCTCAACAAGTGGCTGTTCGGGCCGCTCAACGAGGCCCTTACCCGGCGGCAGCGTGAGATTGACGAGGCCCGGGCGGCCTTCGAGTCGGCCCAGCAGGTGCAGGACGAGCGCCTGGCGCAGATCGAGATGCAGTTGGCCGAAGCCCGCAAGGACGCGTTCGCGCTGCGTGAGCAAGAGCTGGCTGCGGGCAAGGCGAAGAGGGACCGGGTGCTAGCCGAAGCCCGGGCCGACGCTGCCGAGCGCGTCGCGCGCGCCAAGGCCGAGCTTCAGGCCGAGATCGACAAGGCCAAAGCAGAGCTCGATCGGCAGGCCTCCGACCTGGCGCGTCGGGCGGCGGAGCGGCTGCTGGGACGCGTGGTTGCGTCCGGGCCGGAGGGTTCCTGATGCGGGGCGCGGCGGTGATCGTGGCGGTGCTGTTGTCGATTGGCGCCTCGACGGCGTGCGCGGGCAGGCTCGCCGTGGCCGCGGCGGCTCAAGAGGAGGCGGGGCAGCTCGAGCAACCCGCCGCCACCCCGGGGCACGAGGGGGCGGGGCAAGAGGCCGCCGGTAACGAAGCAGCGCAGGAGCACGAACCGGAAGAGCACGGACCGACGTGGAAGGAATACGCGTTCAAGTGGGCGAACTTCTTCATGTTGGTCGCGCTGTTGTACTGGCTTCTCGTGGTGCCGCCAACATTCGTGATCGAGAACTTCGATTTTCCGGGCCTCAAGGTGGTGCTGGCCGCCCGGGCGCAGGACATCGTGGCTGCGCGCTCGCTTGCGCAGGAGCAGCAACAGGATGCCGAGGAGCGACTGGCGGGTTCTGCAGACCGGCTGCAGAAGGTAGGGGACGAGATCGACGCGTTGTTGGCCGACGCTCGCGCCGCGGCGGAAACGGAGCGCCAACGGGTCGAGGCGGCGGCGGTGGAAGAGGCGGTGCGGATTCGCGAAGGCGCAGCCCGCGACCTGGACGCGCAGGTCACCCAAGCCCGTCACGACCTGCGCCGGCACGTCGCCGACCTGGTGGTGTCGATCGCCAGGGACCTGGTGAAGGGAAGTTTCTCGGAGCAGGACCAGCAACGTCTCGTGCACGAGTATCTGGACCGTCTCGGGAGCGCGGTCGGATGATCGTCCTAGCAGGCCGTGGTGGAAGTGTGATGGTAACCCTTCGGGCAAGTGGGATTTACGGGCGACTGGCAGCGTCGCGACTCCGCCGCGATGACGCCAGCATCGCCTCGTCGTCGCTCCTTGCCCT
>JACZXM010000236.1:0-359 GCA_022571615.1 Acidobacteriota bacterium
AGAGTACATACAGCAGCCGGTCGACGGCGCCGCCAACCGGCCCGCTGAAGATCCGTTCGACCATCGCGACGAAGCGGCCGCGCGGCACCCGATCGGCAATCGCCGCCGGGTTCGGCGCGGCGGCGTTGGGCAGGTAGCGCTGCAGCCAGTCGTTGGCGGCGACGAACCGCTCGTAGGCGTCCGAGCCTGTCAGTGGCACCGCCTGCACAACTTCGCGGGCAGCGTACAGGTCGTGGTCCTGCAGGCGCAGATCCTCGAGAGACAGAAAGTAGTTGGGGCAAACCCCGTGCGTGGCGAAGGCACGCCGGCGCCGCAACAGCATGGCTGCCACCTGGACCCACCACAGCCGGCCAGGCGCG
>JACZXM010000236.1:369-5566 GCA_022571615.1 Acidobacteriota bacterium
GCGATACAGAACACGTCGATATCATCGTCCTCGTCGGCGTTGTTGACGGCGAGCGAACCACAGATGGCGACCATGCGAACATACGGCAGTCTGGAGAGGCAGTGCGCATACCGACGCGCCACCCTCCAGAGCGGCCGGCAGGCTTGCTCGCGGCGCCGGCGCTGCCGCACGACGTGGTCGCGGCCGGCCACAAAGACATGATCTCCATGGCGCCCCAAGAAGCGTCCGACCAGGCTCTCGACCGCCTCTGCCACAGCAGCACGAGACGCTGGCTGTCCCACCAGGTAGCGGTGGATCTCGGCCACCGTGAGCGGGTAATCGAACAGGTCGCTGTACGCGACCGTTTCCACCACGCCGTGCTCGAGCGCCGTAAGCTGTGCCGCCTTAGCGGTCATGTCTGCCTCGCGCCAATGACAATCCACACCTTGTTGGGCCTCGGTTCACCACTTATCCGTCATCTTCAAGCATGCCGACTCGTAGGCCTGTACGGTAGCATCGACCATTCGCTCCGCCGAGAAACACTCGCGTGCCCGTCGCGCTGCGGCGCGGCCCATGCGGCGGCGCCGGACCGGGTCGGCTAGCAGCTCACCGAGGGCAGCCGCCAACGCCCCCGCGTCCGCCGGCGGCACCACCAGACCGGTAACACCGTGCTCGTTGACCTCACTCGTACCGGTTCCCAGCTCGGTGCAAACCACCGGTGTGGCAGCCGCCATCGCCTCCACCAGCGCGAGACTGAACGCCTCGCTCCGAAGAATCGACGGCAACACGACGATGTCGGCAGCAGCATAGCAACCAGGCAGATCGGCGTCACACACCTCTCCCACGAGATGGATCCGAGCGGCGGCCGGCGAGCGCTTGATCTGCTGCTCGAGTCGACGACGCTCGGGCCCATCTCCCACCAGGACGAGCTTTGCCTCCACCTCTGCCATGGCCTCTATCAGCACACTCAAGCCCTTGTAGCGACGGAACCGGCCGACAAACAGCACGATCGGCCCGTCGCTCACCATCTCGCCCAGCGACGCGACGCTGGCGCTCGCGAAACGCTCGATATCGACGCCGAGCGGTACGACCCGACACCGGTCGCGCACCTGCTGGAGCATCACGGAGCTTGACAGGTAGGCCGAGCTGGTCACCAGCACGCAATGCGCCTGGCGCAGGAAACGCGACCTTAACGGCGACAGAACCCGAGCCCAGGCGCGTTGCCGCACCACGTCACTGTGATAGGTGACCACGTAAGGGCGCCCGCCACCAAGGAGCCACTCGCCGATCTCCGCCACCGGGTATGGCATATGCACATGCACCACGTCGGGCTGGGCGGTGCGCAGGTGAGCAAGTAGCGCCAGGCTGATGGGCGTGGACAAGACATGGGCCAAGCGACCGGCCCGTATCACCTGCACGCCGCGATCCCGCGCCAGCGACGTGGTTCGATCGAGTGAGGTTGTCAGCACGGTGACCTCGAGCCCGCGTGCCGCCTGCCGCGTGGCGAGCAGCCGCAGGTGCCCCTCGATGCCGCCGATCACCGGCGGATAGTTTTTATATACATGCAACACTCGCATGCAGTTCAGCCCGCCGTGCCGGTAGCCGCCGCATATGCCCGGACGGTCGCCGCCGCCGTCGCGTTCCAATCAAACGAAGCTGCCCGGGCGAGCCCCAGGCGCCGTAGATCCAGGCGCAGCGGCTCGGATTCCAGCAGCCGAGACACAACGGCGCCGATCGAATCCACGTCGTAGGGGTCAAAGCGCAGCGCCGCGTCGCCGCCCAACTCGCGCAACGCCGGAGTGTCCGAACACGCCACCGGCGTACCGCATGCCATCGCCTCGAGCACCGGTAGCCCGAACCCCTCGGCCAGCGACGGCAGCACCAGAAGCTGTGCCCGCGAGTACAGCGCCGGCAACAGAGCGTCGGCGACCTGACCGACGAACCGAACGTCGTTGCCGCCGCGCGCGAGCAGGGTCTGGCACGCCGACCGGTAGCGCGCGCTCGGCTTCCCCGCCAGCAGCAGCTGAGCTCCACGCCGTGCATCGCCCAGGCGAGCCCACGCCTCCAGCAGCCGCGCCAGGTTCTTGTGCGGCCGATCCGTCCCCACGTACAGGACGAAACGCTCAGGGAGCGCTAGCGAAGCAGTGGCTCGATCGGCGTCACTTCTTTCCACAGGTCTGAACTCCGCCCCCGCTGCCGCCGGCGTGACGAACACACGCGGCGACAGGCGGGGGAACGCCGCACGGATTTCATCGCGCGCCGCGAACGACAGCGTCACCACCGCAGCGGCGCGCTGCAGGACGAGGCGCATGAGCTGCCGGAACATGGCACGGCGCAGCGGCGACCCGAAGCCCCCGTCCTCACGCAAGGGAATCAGGTCGTAGACCCCGACTGTCATCGGACAAGGCATGCGCAACGGCGCGAGCACGTACGGAGCGTGAAACACGTCGATTCGCAGCCGCCGGGCTAGCCGCGGTAGCTCCAGTTGCTCCAGCCACGATCGCACCGGCGCCCGGCTCTCCACCCAGCGGATACGGCTGGCCGAGACCACGCTGGCGCCGAACGGCTGTAGCGATTGCCCGGGTCGATGGAGCACGCACAACTCACCCACGCCCGGCTGCTGCGCCAGCGCCGGGATCAGCCCCAGCAGGTAACGGCCGACTCCCGGGTACGAGTCGTCGACATAGCGAGCGTCGATACCGATGCGACCGATCACCGCCCGGCGCCCCTGCGGTGACAGCGGATCGCCGCCTCGACCGCCTCCTCCACAAACGGCGCGGTGCCGGCCGGCAGCTGCCGCCTCGCGAACCAGCCGTAGTCGGCGATCTCGGCGCCGAGGCGCATGTCACCGCTGCCCGACCGACCGACGAAAACGATCGTGATATGGGACGGCTCCTTTTCCAGCTCCAGCTGCGCGATCGGTCCGACTTGCACCGCCAGACCCGTCTCCTCGCGAAACTCGCGGCGCGCCGCCTCTTGCGGTGTCTCGTAATGCTGCAGCCAGCCGCCCGGCAGTCCCCACGGTGCGGCAGGATGAAGCACGTGGCGCAACAGCAGCACGCGCTCGTCATCGTCAAAGGCCGCCACAAAAACACCCACCCGATGGCGCGGCGCCAGCACCCGCGCCAGGTTGCTCACGATCGGTTGCAGCCAGGCGCGGCTTCCCACTGTCGACAGCCACCGTTTGAAGCGCCCGCCGAGCAAGCCGTGCTCATCGCTCATACGCCAAAGCGTAACAGCAGGGATAGCACCCGCACCGATGCCCGCCGCGTGTCGTAGCGTAAGGGTGATGAGCAACCCGGTTGAAGTGTTCCAGCTGATTTGCCCAGAGTGCGGTGATTCCCTCGAGCCGCCGAGCTCCGGTGCGCGCAGGTGCGCGCGCGATGATCGGTGCTGGGTCGAAGAGCACGGCATCTGGCGAATGTTGTCCGACTCACAGCGCGTCGCCATCGAGCCACGGGTGCGCCGTTACACCGAGATCCGGCGCACCGAGGGCTGGGGCGACGACGATCCGCAGTATTACCGCGCCTTGCCGTTCGTCGACCGGTCGGCTCGCTTCCCCGAGATCTGGCGCCTTCGAGCCCAAAGCTATCGGCACCTGCAACGCCGCATCCTGCAACCCCTGGCCCGTGCGCGCGGGAGTCTCCGCGTCATCGACGCCGGCGCGGGCAACGGCTGGCTGAGCTATCGCCTCGCGCGCGCCGGCCACCGGGTCGCCGCGGTCGACATCTGCACCGATCGCCTCGACGGTCTCGGTGCTCTGTCCAGATATGCCCCCGATATCCCGATGCTTGTCCTGGAGGCGAGCTTCGATCAGCTACCCATCGCGCCGCGGCAGGCCGACGTGGTGATCTTCAACGGTAGCCTGCACTACTCGAACAACGTCCGGCGCACCATGGAACAAGCCTTGGGGGTACTGGTGGCGGGCGGCAGGATCGTGGTTGTGGACACCCCCTACTACCGGCGCGAAATCGACGGCCACAGCATGCTCGCGCAGTGGCATGCGGACAAGCAACATCCTCATGACCAGAGCGAGACAAGCCCGATGCAGGGCTTCTTGACCCCGGCGGCGATCGCACGGCTGTGCTCGCAACTGGGTCTGGAGGCCCGCACGCTCCGGCCGCCGGCGGCGTGGCGAGCCGCCGCCGCGGCACTCAGGTCGCGCATCACCGGGCAGCGCGCTCGCGCCGCTTTTCCGCTAATAGAGTTCGCCCAGTCATAGAACGCTCCCTGCCGTTCGGTACGCTGCTGTGTCCTTGACGTATCAAATTAATAATATTATCAATATGAACAGGATCAGGACGATGACTCGCTCGCCAACACGCTCTCCGTAAGGGATTGACCGTGATCAAGGACACGCCAGCTGCGGAGCCGGAGATCCGTTTGAGCTCCCTGGAAACCCACGTGCTGCTGGTTCTCGCCGAGCACGACTTGCACGGCTACGGGATCGCCAAGGCCATCGAGCGAAGGGAGGGACCGAGGATCTTCCCGGCCAACCTCTACCGCCATCTCAAGAGCATGGCGGCGCGGGGACTGATCCAACCGCAGCCTCCGACCCTGGACGAGAGCGGGCGCGCTCGTAGGCAATTCCACATCACCAATCTCGGACAAGCGGCCGTGCGCCAGGAAGGCCAGCGCCTCCGGCGGCTGCTCACCGAGTTCGAGATGAAGAACCTCCTGCCCGCCAAGCCTCCGGCGAAGTGAGCGCTCACGACCAACGAGCCTCCCGCGTGCCGCGCCAGCACCTGGCGCCGTATCGGCTTCTGCTGCGGCTGCTGCCGAGGTCGGTACGGCGCGACTTCGAGCCCGACATGCTGGCGCTTTTCGACCATCACCTGTCGGCTGCCACCACGCCGCGGGCGCGAACGAGCATGTGGCTGCACGGCATCCTCGACATCCTCCGCAACGCTCCCGCCCTTTACCGGCTGGCGGCCAGACCGTCCCGCCTTGTTCCCCACGGCCCCTCCCTCCCCGCGCTGACGAGAACCCAACGAATGAGCGTCTCTCATCTTCTCGAAACCACCCTGCGCGATATCCGGTACGCCACCCGCCTGCTGCGCAAGGACCCCGGCTTCACGGTCACGATAATCCTGATTCTGGGACTTGCCATCGGCGCCAACACTGCGGTGTTCAGCGTCGTTCGCGGTGTCGTGCTTTCTCCCCTGTCGTTTCAGGATTCCGAGAGGGTCGTGGCGCTTTGGGGTCGTACCGCGGTATA
>JACZXM010000237.1 GCA_022571615.1 Acidobacteriota bacterium
GCAATGCCTTTCTGCTGGTCTCCGATCGTCAAGCCGCCTCGAGAAGTCGGCCACAGTGCCAGGCTTTGCGCCAGACCCCTCCCGCTGCGCCAACCTCCCTACTGAGCGTGCGGAGCCGGGCGCTCCCGCAAGAACTCGCGCACCATGGCCAGCACCGTTCCGACGGCGCCGATGTTGTAGCCCTCGGGGATCACCAGGTCGGCGCGAGCGCGGCTCGGCTCGACGAATCGAAGGTGCATCGGCCGGACCGTAGCCAGGTATTGTTCGCACACCGACTCTAGGGTCCGGCCGCGTTCTCGGATGTCGCGCTCGAGTCGCCGCATGATCCGCAGATCGGCGTCGGTATCGACGAAGATCTTCAGATCGATCAACTCCCGCAGGGCCTGGTCGGCGAGCACCAACAAGCCCTCGACGAGAATGACCGGCTTGGGCTCGACGCGCTCGGTCTCCGGACGTCGATTGTGCACCGTGAAGTCGTACAACGGCTTGTCGATGGCCTCACCGCGCAGCAACGCCTTCAGATGCTCGACCAGCAGTTCGGTCTCCAAAGAGTCCGGATGGTCGTAGTTGACCTGGGCGCGTTCTTGCGGCGACAGGTGGCTGAGATCGCGATAGTAGGAGTCGTGAAGGATCAGCTCACCGGCCCCGGATCCGATGTCCTCGAGCATCGCGCCGGCGATGGTTGTCTTGCCCGACCCCGAGCCGCCGGCGATGCCGATGATCAGCGGGCGGCCGGGTGTTCGGGACCAGCGAGGTCGGGTTTCGATCGGGAAGGGCGTCATCGACCAGTGGCCATGGACGGACTCGGTCCGATTGTCTGCGGCGTTGCTACCGGATCCTATCGCGTTAGCAGCCCGCAAGTCCCCGGCGCGCGACCCACGCCACTTCTGCCACGGGCTGCTACGAGTCCTCCTGGGCGGGCTCGGCCTGCTTCACGTAGCGGTCGAACCAGTCGAGCCAGCGGTTCCAAAGATCGAGATAGCTCTCGATTGCACGTGGGCCATGCGACTCGTACGGGTAGACGACCAGCACCGCGGTCTTGCCGAGCCCGGTGAGCGCTTGCATCATGCGCTCCGACTGGATCGGGAAGGTGCCGGTGTTGTTGTCGTCGGCGCCGTGATACATCAGCAGCGGGGTGTCGATGTGGTCGGCCTGAAAGAAGGGCGACATCTCCAGATACACGTCCTGGCCACTCCAGAGAAAACGGCGCTCGCTCTGGAATCCCATCGGCGTGAGGGTTCGGTTGTAGGCACCGTCACCGGCAATTCCGGCCTTGAAGTAGGGCGTGTGGGCGAGCAAGTTCGCGGTCGCAAAGGCGCCGTAGCTGTGGCCGCCGTGACCGATGCGGTCGATGTCGACCAGCCCCATCGTGTCGACTTTGCGGATGGCCGCGTACAGTGAATCCGACAGGTGCTGAATGTAGTTGTCGTTGGACGGATCTCCGAGGATCGGCACGTCCGGGTACACTACCGCGTAGCCTTGGGTGAGCCAGATGTCCGACCAGCGCAAGTAGTTCAGGTGGGCGAACGCGTTGCGGTTGCGGGCCCGGATGGCGGCACGCCGGTACGCCTTGGCGTCGCGGTACTCGCGCGGATAGGTCCAGAAAATGGCCGGTACGCGCTCGCCTTGCTGCCAACCGACCGGCATCGAGACCCGAGCTTGGATGTCGAGACCGTCCCGGCGCGTGAACTCGAAATCGATGCGCTCGACCGCGGTGATACTGGGGAAGGGATCCTGGTTGCCGGTCAGCTTCTCGGTGAACCCCTCGCCAGGTGTCCACAACCAGCTATCGGGGAACTCGGTGCGGCTCTCGCGCTGCACCACAAGGCTGTCGATACCCTGCCCGAGCGCTGCGAGGGGCTGTTCGAAACGCCCGTCGGCGCCCTCGAACAGGCGGACACGCTGGCCGCCATCCAGTGCAACCCGATCGATGAACGGGCGCGGGCGATGATCCTCCTGGTAGCCTGGGCCCTGTAGGTACAGGGATGCACCGTCGGCCGCGAGCCGCAGGTGACGAATCCCGTTGCCGCTGGTCTCGACGAGCGGATCGCCGGGCAGCACGAGCGGATCATCTGTGTCGTAGGGCTCGACCAGTTGCACCGGAGCGGCAAGGTCCGAGTTCAGGTCGAACAGCATCAAGGCCCGAGTGTCCTCATCGCCAGCCGCATTCGCCAAGGCGTGGTCGGCGCTGGCGAGAAACACCAGGTCGCTGAGGCGCTCCTTGCTGCTGGCGACGGTGCGGGCGGTTTCCGGCTGAAAAGGAGCCCCCAGAACCAGGATGCGGTCGTCGCGTTCACCATCGCTGCCCTCAGACGATGGGCTGGTGTCCTCGGCCTCCGGTTCGGGCTGGCGCTGAAGGTAGCCCAGGTTGCTGCCGCCGGGCAGCCAGGTAACCTCGCGTGGGAGGTCGCGGTCGGGCCCATTGTCACCGCGGCTGCGACCCTCCCGCAGCGGCCGTTCGCGAATCGTTGCTACGGGGTCGCCCTGCACGTCGATGACCTCGAGCCTGCGCCCGAAGCTGAAGTACGCAACGAGCGGCGACAGGGGCTCGACGATGCGCTCGGTCAGCAGATACTGGCCGTCCGGACTCAGCCACAGGCTCTCGTACATACCCGGCGACCCGATTGCCCGCGGCGGCTGCTCCGGACGCAGCTCGGCGATCTGGCTGCTCGTGTGGTAGCGAAAGCGGGCCGCATCCGTTCGGTTCTGCAATAGGAAGGGATAGGTGGGGTTGGGAGTCTTGGCGCCCCGCGTGTGCCGTACGATCGGTCCCTGGGCCAGGCCAGTCACCGGTTCCGGACCGCGATCGGGTGGCACCAACAGGGTAATCACCGACCCGTGGTCGGTCCACTGGAGCATGCGCGATTGCCGTGGCAGGGCGCTCTGGCTACGGGTGCCGAGCGTCGCCATCACCGCCGCCTCGCTCAGGCGCACGGCCAGTCCGGTCGATGTCGAAGCGGTCCAGACTTCGGTGCGCTCGGGTCCATGGAGCAGAAACGCGATTCGGTCGCCGCCCGGCGACCAGGTCATGTCGCTCACCAGGCTATCGGGCGGAAGGGCTACCTCCCGTGTGGTCCGCGCATCGATGTCGAAGAACGCCAGGCCGGTGATGCCGTAGGTGTCGAGCCGGGCGGTCCGGTTGCGCTGCCCGCGCAACTCCAGCATTGCCAGGCGGGTGGTCTCGTGTCCCATGCGCTCGAGGGTCGAGAGCTCGCTGGTGCGCACACTCAAGAACCAGCGTCCGTCCGGACTGAGGTTATCGAGCCGCGCATAGTTCTTGTCGGCCTCGAAGATGCGCTGCACGGATAGTGGCGGCAGCTCGTAGCTCGACTCCCAGGCAGCGGCGGCCGGGCTGGACTCCTGCTCCTGCCTGGCGGGCCGGGCGCTGGCGGACGCGGCGGCCAGCAGGACGATGACAGGAACGGCGAAACGTACCGGCGGACAGGGAAACCATTGCATGCCTGTGACTCCTGGGGGCAGTCGGAAAGGACCGAATTGCGGGGTCGGCAACCCCTATCTATAGCAGGCCGTGCTGGAAGTGATGGATGAACGCAGGGAACGCAGCCTCAGCCCGCAACGCGACCCACGCCACTTCTGCCACGGGCTGCTAGCCCTGCCGCCGCCGGCGGGCTCGCCAGACCCAGCCCCATGCGGACAAGTTGATTGCCGCTACTGCGCCGGCGATCCAGGGGCCCATCTCCGGCGCCAGGCCCGAGGGATAGATCACCGGAACGATATAGTGATCGATGAAGCTGCCCTGGTAGCCCGACTGGCCCGCCCGGTGGCGCAGCCAGTTCTCCAGCGGTGTCAGCGGGCAGACCCATTGCCCGACACTGATCACCACGCCCCAAGCGACGATGGGAACGTGCAGCCAGATGAGGCGGGGCCAGCGAAACAGCAGCAACCCGCCCAAGCCCACGAACACGATGAACCCGAGGTGAACGAGCACCACGAGATCGGCGAGCAGGCGATCAATCAACGTTGGCTATCCTTGGTGGACGGATGAGGGAACGCAGCAGGGGAAGAGGTCGAGCACGTCCTGGCGCTGTGGCCGGCTTCTCGAGACGGCTTGCCGGTAGGAGGCCAGCAGAACGGCCATGCTCGACCTCATCCCCTGCTGCTGCCACTGTCTATCCGCTCGCTCGTACGCCAGCGCCGACAGCGCGCCTGCGCTGGATGGGGTGTGAAGCTCCCTGGTACATTCTGCCAAACTATTTCGCCCCGGAGGTCTTGAGATGTGCGTCGCCTGGATTGATACCGTGCCCGAGAAGGACGCCGTCGGCGAGCTCGAGGAGTTGTACCGGCAGGTCGTCGATCCGCAGACCGGTAAGCTCGACCACATCATGCAGGTACACTCGCTGCACCCGGCCGGCTTGCGAGCCCATGTCGAACTCTACTCGAGTGTGATGCGATCGACCCGGGGGCTCAGCAGGGCCGATCGCGAGATGATCGCCTTGCTGGTCAGCTCGCTCAACGGCTGTGACTACTGAATGGCCCATCACCGGCGCGGGCTGCGCCGGCTGCTCGGGGACGACGCGCTACTGTCGCGAATCGAGGCCGACTACGAGACCGCCGGTCTGGACGAACGTCGCCTGGCGATGCTGCGGTACGCGCACAAGCTCACCCTCTCGCCAGCGCGAATGAGACCGGGCGATGTGGCCGGTCTGCGAGCGGTGGGCTTCGCCGACGCCGACATCCTGGCGATCGCCGAGGTAACCTCTTACTACGCCTACGCGAACCGAATCGCAGATGGCCTGGGAGTCACGTTTGAGCGCTGAAAGGCCCGATCTCGACTTGGTGCCGGAGTGGAGGTACGACGAGGACATCTGCCTCGCCGAGACCCCGATCTTCACGCTGCGGCAGCGGCGGGGGACTTCTCCCAGCGATCCCGCCAACACAGGGCGGTTCGTCTATCTGGATTGCCCGGATTGGGTCAACGTCATCGCACTGACGGCCGAGCGCGAGGTGGTTGCAATCGAGCAGTGCAGGCACGGGCTAGCCGAGGTGACGCTGGAGATCCCCGGCGGAATGGTGGATCCGGGTGAATCCCCGTTCGAGGCAGGGATCAGGGAGCTGCGCGAGGAGACAGGGTACGAAGGCGAGTTGGCGCGCACGATCGGGAGCGTATCGCCCAACCCCGCGATCCTGAACAACCACTGCTACACGGTGCTGGTCGAGAACGCGCGCCGTGCGACAAGCCCGGCGCTCGACGCGAACGAGGAGATCGCGGTCCGGCTCATCTCGCTGGATCAGATCGCGGGGCTCATCCGCGCTGGAGCGATCCATCACGCGTTGGTGGTTGCAGCGTTCCATCATCTGGCGCTGCAGGGCGACGCGTGATCCGGCGCCTCGGTCTGCTAGCGCTGGCCCTGCTGTTGCCCTGCTTGGCCTGCGTCGCGGGTCCGCGCCAGGACATCAAGCTGGCGTGGACGCCGGTGACCGAGCTCAACGACAGCCTGCCGCCAGGCGTCCGGGTGCACTCCGGCGTCGATCCCAGCATCCCGCTCCGCGCCTGGACCGTGCGGATCCGCCCGGCTCGCGA
>JACZXM010000238.1 GCA_022571615.1 Acidobacteriota bacterium
CACCCAGGAGACGTTCACGACGTTGCCGACCCAGAGCCGCAGCTTCGTCATGTTCGCGGCTCTGCTGCCCGGCGTGATCGGCAACCCGAGCAGTGAGTCGACGGCGTCGGATTCGCTGTACATCAATGGCCAAGACGACAACAACAACTCCTTCAACATCGACGGCGCCGATAACTCCGACGATGTGATCGGCGCCCGCGCCGGGGCGCAGACGCGAACGGCGATCGAGGCGATCCAGGAGTTCCAGATCATCACGACGCAGTTCGACGCCGAGTTCGGCCGCACCCAGGGCGGCGTGCTCAACGCCATCACCAAGAGCGGCGGCAACCGCTTCAGTGGTTCCGGCTTCTACTACTTCCAGGACGACTCGCTCGACAAGAAGAACTTCTTCACCGAACGCAACAACGCCGACAAGCCCGAGGTCCGCACCACCTCGTTGGGCGGCACGCTGGGTGGTCCGATCATCAAGGACAAGTTGTTCTTCTTCGGTAGTCTCGAGCGCACCAAGCCGAACCAGGGGGTTTCGCGCTCCTTCTCCACGCGGCCCGACCTGAACTTCACCACCACCGAGGACAACCTGCTGCAGAACTGGATGACCAAGCTCGACTGGCAGGCGTCACAAAACCACAAGTTTGCCGCCCGCTTCCTGCGCGAGTACTCGCCGCAGCTGAACCAGATCATCGGCGGGACTACGACCCTGGAGTCGGCGCGAGAAGAGGACGACACCGATACCAGCTTCGTGGGCACTCTCGACAGCGTCATCGGCGACCAAGGGTTCAACAACCTGCGGATTTCGAACACGCGCGAGGATGTTTCCTTCGCCAACCCCGGCTACAACAACAACGGGCAGAACTTCGCCGCGCAGCGAAACCTGCCGGTACTCCAGGACCGGGACACGGTGCGGGAGGGAGCCAGTGACGTCGCTCAGTCGCGGATCAATGATTCGGTGCAGTTCGACGACACGTTCTCTTACTACGCCGGCAATCACGATGTGCGCGTCGGTCTTCAGTGGTCGCGGCGCAAGGAGGAGTTCTTCAACTCCGGCAGAGCCAACGGCCGGTTCAGTTTCGACACCGACACGCCGTTCGACGCCAACGTTCTCGCACTGTACCCGGAGAGCTTCAGCGTCCGCTGCTGCAGCGAGACGACGGCGCCCATTCCGAGCAACAAGGTGTTCGGCGCCTTCATCCAGGACAACTGGCGGCCGATCGAGAACCTGACGCTCAACCTCGGCCTTCGTTACGATCGTGAGAGCATCACTCCGGGCGACAACAACAACATCGCTCCGCGCCTCGGCTTCAGCTGGGATCCTTCCGGCAGAGGCACGACGGTGGTCCGTGGCGGCTTCGGCCGCTTCTACGAGCGCTACCAACTGGGCTTCTTCGCCGGGGCCTCCTTGGACGCGATCACCGGCACGGGCGGCTTCCTCACGCGCATCCCGGGGTCGGGCTCGGACAAGCAGTTGTTCATGGACATCGCCCAGGCCAACGGCATCACGACCATTCAGGGGCTGGCCGATTTCCTGATCGCCGGGCTCGGAGGTGGAGCGCCGATCAACACGTTCCCGAGTGTGCTGAACCCCGACCGGGTCAACGCCCGTGCCGACACGTTCACCATCGGGGTGGAGCACTCGCTGAGCTCCGACATCGCGTTGAGCGCCGACCTCATCCACACCGAGAACAAGGACGTCCTCGTTCGCTTCGACCTGAACCCGTTCTCTAGATCGCAGGGCGGACGGCCCAACATCAGCATCTTCCAGGGCCAGCCGATCACCATGGGCTCGATCTCGACGGATGGCAACTTCGGCCACAGCACGTACAACGGCCTGCAGTTATCGTTGCGTCGACGCTTCACCGACTCTCCGATCGGGCGCATCCAAGCGCGCCTTTCCTACACCTACAGCATGCAGGAGGGCAATTCTCCGGCCGGTCGTTCTGGCACCCGGTTCCAGTCGCGCACCGAGACCGGCTACAACTTCGACACCGGAGAGTTTCTCGGCGCACCGGTGAATCTCAACCTCGACAATCCGGGCAACAAGAACCAGCCTTCGTCGTGGCAACGAGACCACAATCTGGTCGTGAACTGGGCCTGGTACGTACCGGGGACGGGGACGGGGCGCTCGAGTGGCTTGCTGTTCTCAGGCATCTTCCGCTACATGAGCGGCAGCCGCTATACGCCGCAGCTGTTTTCGCGGCTCGATAACAACAACCGGCAGATCGCGCCGGCGGGCACCTATGGTCCCAACAGCACGTCGGACATTGCCCTCGGCCCGATCACGACCGACGGGACCGTGAACAGCGTAGAGAGGCCCAACTTCGTCCGCCTTGACCTGACCCTGCGGTATAAATTGCAGGTGAAGGACTTCGGGGTGACGGCGATCTTCGATGTGTTCAACGTCACCAACCGCACCAACTTCAACCGGCGAACTTCGTTCGTCACGAGCTCGAGCTTCCGGATTCCGAGCTCCGCTCTCATTCCGACGCAGCTTCAACTCGGTCTGCGGGTGGACTTCTAGTCCGCCTCTTACAGCCCAGGAGACAGGCCGGCCGGCGCCACTAGCGCTGGCCGGTCTTTTTCTTGCGGCTGCCGGCAGACGTCTCGAGCCCGGGGACCGCTCCCCGGTGCCTATTGCTTAACCGCGGCATCGCCGGATAGCCTCGCGTCGATGAGACGCGGTTGGCAGGCTGAAGGAAAGGGACGAGCGATGAACAAACACCGGGTGATCATGCCGGCCGTCTTGCTGCTGGCGGCCGCGGTCCCGGCTCAGGAGTTCGGCTCCTGGGAGGTTCTGTATGCGGCGCCGGGGGAGTTGCTGGTGGCGAACGCAGCGGCGCAGTTTCGGGGCCGGGCGGAGCGCCCCATGATCTATTTGCACTGCAAGGACGGGACTCCGCGCGTGTTCATGAAGCCGGCGCCAAGGATCCTGCGCCTGCAGTTTGACGACGGCAAGCAGTTCCAGGGGCGCTTCGTGGAGCAGACATTCGGCTTCGAGACCGACGACGAGGGTAAGTTGGTGGAGCGGACCATCGACACCAACGTGCCACCACTCAAGGGCCTGAACGACCCTCGGCAGTTGATCGAATCCATGCAACAGCACGAGCGGTTGTACCTGCGGGCCGGCCCTGGAGCGGAGCGCAACCACTTCGAGCTGGCGGGGCTATCGCAGCTCCTGGAGCGGGTCAACGACCCCTGCTCGCGGAAAGACTGATCTCCCTACCGACAACCGGCCGGAGCCTGGTAGACCTGGGCCCAGACCTCGGGCACGAGCGCGATTCCGATCTGCTGAGCGTCATCCCAGGCCGCCAGCGCGTCGCGCTCCTGCCCTGCGTCCATGAGAGCGAGGATTTGCTCCCGGTACCAATCGGCGGCGCTTGCGCCAAGCCCGCGGGCGCGCTCCAGGAGCTCGAGCGCCTCGGCACTGGGTCCCTGGCGACGAGCGATCTGCGCCAGGCTCACCAGGGCGCGGGGATCATCGGGGTTCTTTCGGAGCGCCGCTTCGTACTGCGGCCGGGCGAGGGCGAGCTTCCCGGCGTCCAGATGCCCATCTCCGCTCAGCCGATGGCCGCGGGCGTCGGTCAGGGCCTTGAAGCGGGCGAGAGTTTCCGCGGCTCCGGGCCGGTCTCCGGCGCGGCGAAGGAGGTTGCCCAGCAAGAAGTAGCCGTCGGGGAAATCAGGGTGGCTCTGGATCAACGACTTTGCTTCGCGGAGTGCGTCTGCGGTCCTGCCCAGGCGTGAGAGCAGGTTCACGCGCAGGCTCTTGGCCTGGGTAACCAGGTCGCCGCTGAGGCGCCACAGATCACCGGGCCGGACTCCGGGTAGCCCGGTCGGCACCCCGTCCATTCGCGCCACGGCGAGCTCCACGTCCGCTAGCGCTCCCTTCAGGTCGCCGGTGAGCGAGCGATGACGGGCTCGTTGCACGTGGGCGGTGGCATTGTGCGGCCACCGGCCAAGGATTGCGTCGACCTGCTCGAGCATCGCCTCGAAGCGCGTGAGGCGTTCGTATCGTTCGGTCAGCGCCAGTCGTGCCGGCAGGAAACCCGGGGCTCGGGCAACGGCGCGCTGCAGGCTCGATAACGCGCCCGAGGGATCCTGGAGGCGAAAGCGAGCGGTGGCGAGAACGAGCAAGGTCTCGGCGTTGTCCGGTTGCAGATCGGCCGCCCGCCCGAGAAAGTCGGCTGCCCGGCCGGGCTGGTCGCGGTCCAGAGCGATGATTCCGCGGCGGAACGGTGGCAAGCCCCAGGAGGGCGCCAGCTCGGAAGCGCGCTCGAACAGGATGTCGGCGGCCTCGAGCCGGCCCACCTGGTAGCACAGATCAGCGCGAAAGAAGGAGATCGGAGGATGGTCGGGGCGCTCGCGCTCGGCGGCCCGGAGCGCAACGTCGGCGTCGGCGAACCGGCGCAGGGTCAGATAGGCCTGGCCCAGGACGAACTGTACGGCGCCGATACCACCGCTGCGGTCGCGCGCCATCTCCAGATCCGGTATCGCCGCCTCGATCTGGCCGGCGAGGAATCGGGCCTGCCCGAGCAAGTAGCGAACCTCGATGTTGTCCGGCGCCTTCTCGGACGCGGCGCCAAGCGCCTCGATCGCCGTCTCGTACTCGCCCGCCTGCAGCGCCTCCCTCCCACGCTGGAGCTGCTCAGCGACGGTCTGGGGGGTCGCGGCAAGGAGCGGCAGGCAAACGGCCAGGCTCGCCACCGCCAGCAGCCCGCGGGGCATGGAGCGTGGGTAGGGTCGACCCCGTTTCATGGCCTGTCCAGAGCGCGGGGTCGTTCCGGCGCTCGGGCGATCACGCCACGTTCCTGGTCGATGACGACCGTGCCGCTGGCAACCTCGTGCAGCAGGGTGGTGCCGCCATCGGGCCAGCGGATCTCGAGCTCCTGGGCCTGGCCGCCGGGAAGATACACCACCAACCGTGCGTCGTTGGTGCCCAGGTATCCGTCGCCGCGGTGCAGCTCTAGCCACTGTTCGAGATCGCCGCTCTTGACGCGGACCACACTCCCGAGCGCGCTCCTGTTGGCGCTACGCCCGATGAGCGTCAGGGTCAGAGACGGGAACCGCATGGTGGTCTCGTTGGCCAGCAACTCCGGGCCGACGTCCATGTGGGTGATGAGCAGATCGAGGTCGCCGTCGTTGTCGTAATCGGCTGCGACTGCGGTGCGCGAGGTGAGCTCGAGCTGCAAACCTGCGCCGGCCTGGGCGCCGACCTCGTCGAAGGCCGGCGCCCCGGTCTCTCGCAGACGGTTCAGGAACAGCAGGTTACGCTGCCCGAATGGCTCCAGCCCGCGACCGGCGAACTTCCATACGCCGCCGAAGTCCAGGCAACCGCCACCGAAAACCATCCCACCGGCCAACGCCAACATGCAACACTTCTTCAGCATTTTGCCCATCGATTCGAACTCCTTGAAAAACAGTCTGCGCTCCGCCTCGCCCGAGATCACCACTTGGCCGCCCACGGGGTCGAACAGCCTGAAGCGAAGGCCCAACTGGCCCGGACCCTGCAACAGAACCTCCACCGTTGCCTCCGAACCGATGGCAACA
>JACZXM010000239.1 GCA_022571615.1 Acidobacteriota bacterium
CGGGTGTGATCAGTGTCTCAAGTGCAAGAGCAGCGGCTACGGCGGGTGCAAGGGCTGCTCGTGTGTGCCCTGTCCCAAGAACGCCAAGTTCTCCTTCAAGGGTTTCTCATCGCCTTCGGGTGGTTTCGGTGGTGGCGGGTTCGGCGGCCGTGACGGCGCGTCGCTGCACGTGAACCGGAGCGCCGGGACGATCATGGTGCGCCACTATCCGGACGTGCTCGACGAGATCGCCGAATACCTTGTGGCGGTCGAGGAGATCGCCCAGCGTCAGGTCCTGATCGAGGCACAGATCGTTGAGGTCGTCATGCGCGAACAGTACGCCGCGGGCATCGACTGGAACATGGTGTTCAACGATCTGGGGCTGACCGTGGGGCAGACGGTCGGCGGCGGGGGCATCAACATCTTTCAGGCGGCGATCACGCGCGACAACTTCAGGGCCGTCCTCGGTGCCATGTCCAACCAGGGCACCGTCAACGTGCTGTCCTCGCCCTCGGTGGTGACCATGAACAACCAGGTCGCATTGCTGAGCGTTGGCACCCAGGAGGTGTTCTTCACCACCACCACGGTGTTCAACGGCCAGGGCAATCTGGCGCAGACGATCACCACCCCGGGCACGGTCACCAACGGGGTGATTCTGTCGGTCACACCGCAGATCTCCGCCGACGGCTGGATCACGATGAGCATCCAACCGGCGATCTCGAACCTCGCGGGCGAGGCCGTCTCGCCCAACGGCGACCGCTTCCCGATCATGGACGTCCGCGTCTCCGACAACGTGATCCGCGTTCGTGAAGGCGAGACCATCTTCATCGGCGGCCTGCTCGAGGACGTCGTCTCGGAGACCGTGACCAAGGTACCCATTCTTGGCGACATTCCGATTCTCGGTGCGCTGTTCAGGCGCAAAGACATCAGCAAACGCAAGTCTGACCTGGTCGTGATGATCACCCCGACCGTGCTCTACCGCGAGCGCGTGCGAGAGATCATGCGCGATCAACTGCAGCGCATCGAGATGCGCCGGCGATCGCGCAGCGCCAACTCTCGTCGCGGCAGGTGACGGATTCAGGAGGGTAGCGATGTACCTCGAGTTCTACGGACTGATCGAGAAGCCGTTCAGCCTGACACCGGATCCGAAGTACTTCTTTGCTTCGGGATGTCACGCGGAGGCTCGCGATCTGCTGCGCTACGGCGTTCGTGAGCGCGAGGGCTTCATGTGCTTCGTCGGAGCAGCGGGAACAGGCAAGACGACGTTGCTGCGCACGGTGCTTGAGGGCTTTGGATCCGACGTGGTCACCGCGCTGGTGCTCAACCCGTATCTGTCGGAGGACGATCTGCTACGGCTCATCCTGTTGGACTTCGGGGTCGCCAGGCGCGAGGACTTCGATGCCGACAGGGGGCGTCGGATCGGCAAGCAGGAGCTGATCAGCCGGCTCAACCGGCACCTGATGTCGCTCAGCATGCAGGGGCGCGCCGCGGTGCTGGTGATCGACGAGGCGCAGAACCTTCCACTTCCGGTCATGGAGCAGATCCGACTGCTGTCGAACCTCGAGACCGCCAAGTCGAAGCTGCTGCAGATCGTGCTTGCTGGCCAGTTGGGGCTGCGGCGACTGCTGGCCACGCCCGAGCTCAGTCAGCTGGCCCAACGCGTATCGGTGCGATACACGCTGCAGCCGTTCAACGCCGAGGAGATCCGACGCTACATTGATCATCGTCTGCGGATTGCCGGTAGCGACGGTGACATCGTCTTTGACGAGGGAGCGCTGCAGAGAGTGCACCGCTATTCCGAAGGCGTCCCCCGTCTGGTGAACCTGATCTGCGACCGGGCTCTGCTGGCGGGATACGCCCAGCGGACGACTCGGATCAGCGGCGGGATCGTGGATCGCGCTGCCGAGACGCTCGATCTCGCGCAACCGGGAATCGCACCTCCGATGGAGCGCCCGGTTCTAGAGGCCGCGACGCGGACAGCGCCGACAGCCAGGACGACGGGTGCAGGAACACCTCGTTTTCGACCGACGGTCAGCCACCTCGTGGGAGGGTTGGCGATGGCGACGGCGATGATCGCCGGGGTGTTGATGATGGCTCCGTGGCTTACGCCGCGGCCCGGGCTCAAACTCACCGCGACACCGCGCGCCGAGGGCGCCGAGAGTTTGGCCGGGACCTCGGGAGCGGCCGCGAACCGCGAGGCGCCCAGCGCCGGCCCGAGGATGCCGGCTGAGGTGGTACGACCGAGCGGCAGCTTTACCGTCTACCTGAGCTCGTTTCGCCGTCCGGACGATGCCCAACTCGTGGCGCTACGCCAGCGCCTGCAGTCTGCCGGCCAGAGGACATTTCTCATCGGCGCCAACGTGCCCGGACAGGGTCGTCTGCACCGACTGATCGTAGGCGATTTCACCAACCAAAGGGCGGCCCTCGCGGTCGCCGACCGGCTCCGGCAGGAGCTCGGCATGGCGCACGCCGAGGTGGTCGCCGTTGCCGACGTAGTCGGGAGATGAAGTCCAAGGGAAGTCGAGCAACATGAGCGTTATCCTGGATGCCCTGAAACGGGTTCAAGACGAGAATCGTCGTCGGGCCGCGGGTGCGGACAGGCCACGCATGCAGGCACCGTCCACACACGAGTCCAACAGCCTGCTGCGGCGGCTGAGCGCCCCGGCCGAGACGCGTCCGGACCCACGCCAGCGCACGGTCTCGCCGGCGGTCGGGATGGCGGTCTTGACGCTCGGCCTCGCCGGTGTCCTGGCGGCCGCGCTGTGGGTGTTTCAGCCGAAGTTCTCGGGTCCGGAGGCCAACCGCAACCAACCGCTGTTGGCAGACCTCAGCCGCGCCCCTCAATCGAGTGTTGCTCGCAACGCCAGCGCCAGCCCGCAGGATGGCTCGATCGCAACACCACAGCAATCGCCGGCGATTACCGAACCATTCACCTCGGTACCGTCTACGGCCTCGACGACATCCGCGCTCGAGGCTGGCTGGCAACGGTCCGGCCCCGGCGGCATGAGCGACCTGTCGGGCCAACTACAGGTGGGATCGGATCCGTCCACGGGATCGGGAGACTTCCAGCTCGACTCGAGCAATGGTACTCAGCGTGAGGGCTACTTCAAGCTGACGACCCAGCAAAGCGGCCCGTCTGGCTCGATGACGGCCCAGGGTAACCGGGCCTCCAGCAGGGGCGGGGTCGCTGGAAGTGCTTCGATTCCCAAGCGCCTGATCGATCCGGGTGTGCGCGATGCCTTCGCCCAGGGCGTTCGGGCACAGAAGCAGGGTGACCTCGGAGCCGCCGAGGAGGCGTACAAGCGGGCGCTCAAGTACGATCCGGACAACGCCAGGGTCAACGTTAACCTCGGGGTGCTGTACGAGCAGCTCGGCCGTCTTGCGCTGGCGGAGCGGCATCTGCGCAGGTCGATCGCCGTCGAGATCGACAACGCCAACGCGCATAACAACCTCGGGGTGGTCCTGTATCGCCTCGGCAACTACGACGCTGCGATGATCGAGTTCAACCGCACGCTGGTGCTCGATCCTCGGCGCCTCGATGCCTACACCAACCGAGGCCTGATCTTCACCCGCTGGGGACAGTATCGGGAGGCGGAGAAATCATTCAAGCAGGTGCTCGAGCTGGATCCGAGCAACGCTCTCGCCCACTACAACCTCGGCATGGTGTACGAGGAGCTGCACCGGCTGGAGCTCGCGGCCGAGCACTACTACCAGTTCCTGACCCTGGGTGGGTTAGACCATCCGCGGATCACCGAGTACCTGGGTCCCCATCTGGAGTGGCTGGAGATCGGGCTCGGCGAGGCGGGCGCGGGACGCTAGCAGACCGTGGAGGGGTGCGGTGATCGCGTGGCCGAAATTGCCGCCAACTAGCCGACCACGGGCTGCCGGGGTTGCCGGCCCGACGGGTTGGCTCCGAATTGCATCGCTGGCCTGTACGGCTACGTTGTTTGCCACGACCGCCAGCGCCCAAAACGCTGGTCCCTGTGTCTACACGGATGATCGCGGCCGAATCGTGATTACCGACCTTGCCTCCGACCCGCGGTGTGCGCACCTGAGGTCGAGAGGCTCGTTCCGCCCGCCCGGCCGAATGCGAGTCAATTTCCGGGTCGCCGAGCTGATTTCCTTGGCCCACGCCGCCGCCGTCGCGCAGCATGTCGATCACCGCCTGGTCGAGTCGCTGGTCGAGATGGAATCGGGCTACGACCCGAACGCCCTCTCGGCCCAGGGTGCCATGGGGCTCATGCAGCTGATGCCGGAGGTGGCGCGACAGTACGGAGTGATCGACCCCTACGATCCACGACAGAACCTGGATGCGGGTGTCCGGCATCTCAAGAAGTTGCTGGTGAAGTACCGCGCCAATCTCGAGAAGGCGGTGGCCGCCTACAACGCCGGTGAGGGCGCCGTCGACCGTTACTCCGGCGTGCCCCCCTACCCGGAGACCAGAAGCTACGTGCGCCGGGTGCTGTATCGGTACCGCCAGCGCGTCCAGGACGGTGCGCTGCGGTAGCAGCCCGGCGGCCTGCTAGGTTTTTTGCCCGCCGCGGGTTTGATGGGCCGGGCGCTGGATCCCGGCGCCGGCCATGATGTCGGCAGCCATCTCGTAGCGCTTGAACGGCGGCATCAGGTAGATAGCGGCGACCATCTGACGTGCTGCCTGCACCAGCTCGACCGCGATCGCCACACCCTCCGCGGCTTGGGCCCGCTTCGCCGCCGCCTGCTGTGCTTCGGTGCCGTGCTCGCCGGCCGCGGCGGCGGTCATGCGCTGACGGATCTGTTTCGGGATCTCGATGCCGGGCACCTCGTTGTGGAGAAACTCGGCATGTCGCGCCGTGCGCAGCGGCAGCACCCCGAGCCCCACGGGTAGATGCAGGTTGCGGGTGTGCTCCAGAAACCGCTCGAGCGTGCTGAGCTCGAAGATGGGCTGGGTAAAAACGCAGTGCGCACCGGCATCGGCCTTGCGGCGAAGCCGGGCGATCTCCTCGTCCATGTTCTCGGCCATCGGATTGGCACCCACCGCGATGTAAAAGGACGTGGGCTTGCCGATAACGTTGCCTGCTAGGTCGCGGCCGGTGTTCATGCCCGTAACGATGCGCGTCAGGCCGATGGAGTCGACCTCGAACACCGAGGTTGCGAGCGGGTAGTCGCCGATTGCAGTCGGATCGCCGGAGATGATGAGGATATTGCGCAGGCCCAGAGCCGCCGCACCGAGGATCTCGGACTGCATACCGATCACGTTCCGGTCACGGCAGGCGTAGTGCATGATCGTTTCGATCCCCGCCTGCTGCTCGATCATCTGACAGATCACCATCGGGTGCAGGCGCAAACGAGCCCGTGATCCATCCGTGATGTTGAGCGCATCCACTCCGTGAGCCGCGAGATAGGCTGCTCCCTCGAGCAGATCCGACATGTCGTGCCCGCGCGGGATGTCCATTTCACAGGTCACGACCAGCTCACGGCCCATTGCCCGCGACAGCCGCGATCGCTCGGTCAGCTCGGTCGGTTCGCGGGTGGCCTCGATATGGGTAATGCGATGCACATCGGGCCGTTCCAGAACC
>JACZXM010000240.1 GCA_022571615.1 Acidobacteriota bacterium
GATACCGCCTCCGACGATGCCGTCGCCCTGGTGATGGTCCTCCGCGAGCCGGCGGTTCAGGTGGAAGCGATCACCGTCGTCGCCGGCAACGTAGGCGTCGACCAAGGGGTACAGAACGCCCTGTACACGGTTGAGCTTTGCAGTG
Organism: Acidobacteriota bacterium; assembly: GCA_022571615.1. Lineage (GTDB taxonomy): Bacteria > Acidobacteriota > UBA890 > UBA890 > WLXD01 > JACZXM01. The sequence goes on from JACZXM010000240.1 coordinate 146, forward strand.
GCAATGTCCCGGTGCACCGCGGCGCCGGCGCACCGCTGCGGCGCCCGCTCCAGACCGCTCAACACGTCCATGGCATGGATGGGATGGGCGACATCGGGTTGCCACTACGCGGCCGCAAGCCCGCAGCCAAGCCCGCGATCGCCGCCTTGCTCGACACCATCGGTCAATTCGCAGACGACATCACGCTGGTGACGCTGGGACCACTTACCAACGTCGCCCTGGCGCTGTTGCAGGACCCTTCGATGGCTCGCAAGGTCAAGGAGTGCTACGTAATGGGTGGCGTCGGCCGCGGGCCAGGCAACGTCACACCGGTGGCGGAATACAACATCTGGGCTGACCCCGAGGCGGCGAAGATCGTCTTCGAGTCGAGTCTTCCGATCCGTATGATCGGATGGGACATCGCGCACACGTACGCCGAGTTCGACGCGCAAGAGTGCGCCCAGCTGCGCGACCTCGGTACCGAGCTGGCGAAGTTCTGCGTCGACATCCAGAACGCCTCGCGGCAACTCCACCGGCGGAGAACCGGCTCGGAGGGCTTCACCCTGCCCGATCCCACGACCATGGCGGTGGCGCTCGATCCGTCGATCGCTACCCGCACGGAGTTGCTGCACGTCGAGATCGACAGCGAGCTGTGCCGCGGGCAGACCGTCGTCGACCATCCGCGGGTGACCGGCAACGACCCCAACGTCGCGGTGGTGCTCGAGATCTCGCGGCCGCGATTCGTGGGCCTGTTGAAGCGTGCTCTTACCTCCTGACCCCAGGCACCGGAGCGTCCAAGCAAGACGCACCAGAGTGGCATCGGCGAAATCCGTTGGTCGGTCGTGGTACCTCTGCGGCGGGCTGATGGACTCGCCCTGGTTCGCTGATAACATCTCGCCACCATGATCGACGCCTGCTGCCGCTTCGCCGAGTTCCTCCGGGCGACGGTACGCGAGAGCGACAACGGCCCCAGGCGCCCGCCGGGAGCGGCGGCGGAGTGATCGTGATCGCGAGACGCACCGTGCCGACACCGACCGTCGCTAAGGTGGGCTGGCTGCTGATCGTCTCGCTGGCAGCGAGCGCGACGATCACCGCATGTGCCGCGAGCAGCGCTAGGCCGGTGCCTGCCACCACGCCGTCGGCGTATCTAGATCCGACGCCCCGGGTGGCGGTGATGTCCGCCATCGATGCCGAGCTCGGGCGGCTCGTGGAGCGCGCGGAGATCGACAGGACGATTCGCCTCAACGGCCGCGATCATCACGTCGGACGACTCGCCGGCCTCGAAGTCGTGCTCACGCTGTCCGGCGTCAGCATGGTCAACGCCGCGATGAACACCCAGCTGCTGCTGGACCGGTTTCACATCACGGCGATCGTGTTCTCCGGGATCGCCGGGGGCGTGAACCCGGAGCTCGGCGTCGGAGACGTGACAGTCCCGGCGCAGTGGGGCCAGCACCAGGAGGTCGTCTTCGCCCGTGAGACCGAGAGCGGCTGGGACGATCGCGGCATGGGCGGCGGGTTCGAGAACTTCGGCATGATGTTCCCGCGCAGGCAGCACGTCGTGCGCGAAGGGGAGGACTACGATGGACGCCGGCGGCTCTTCTGGTTTCCGGCCGACCCGGAGATGCTCGCAGTGGCGCGGCGGGTAGCGCAGGAGATCGAGCTGGAGCGCTGCACCCCCGGGGGAGACTGCCTCGACCGCGCACCGGTGGTGGTCGTCGGTGGCAACGGCCTCAGCGGCCCGAGCTTCGTCGACAACGCCGTCTATCGCGAGTGGATGTGGCGCACGTTCGCAGCCGACGCGGTCGACATGGAAAGCGCCGCGGTCGCGCACGTTGCCCATGCGAACTGGATCCCGTACGTAGTCTTCCGTTCGCTCTCGGACCTGGCCGGCGGCAGCCCGGATGCCGACCGGATCAGGGTCTTCCTCCAGCTCGCCGCCACGAACTCGGCACAGGTCCTACTCGGGTTCCTCGAGGCCTGGGGCGCGAGGGCCGGTGGCTAGAACGTCAGCGTGAGGGGACCCGGCCGGTGCGCGATGAAGTCGAACAACCATTCCGAGGCGAGGCTGTCGCTCGAGCGCCAAGCGTAGACATCGTTGCCAGGGAACCAAACAACCGTCTGGTAGGGCGGCTCAGCGTTGCGCGGCAAGAACAGCAGCGCGCTCATGCGCACGCCGTCGTACGCGGTCAGGTACGAGACCGTCTCCTTGCGCCAGGGGGCTGAGCTCTCGTCGATGTCCTCGACGCGCGCCTCAAGCGGCCCGGCTCGTAGGCGTACATGGAGCGCCACGACTCGAACTCCTCCGCGGTCGGCGCGCGCGGCAGGTCGAACCGGCTTGGACGGGCGATCGGCCGCAGCAGATCCTCACCGGGCGAATCGATGTAGAGCGCCCAGCGCATCCCGAGGACCGCGTGACGGGCGGTCGACTCCTGCAATCCGAAGTGACCGAAAGCGTAGTGGGGGTCGCCGGCGGCTCCGCCCAGAATGAAGGGCATCCCATCGTCGGCGCGCTTGCTCGAGCTCCACTCCCGGACATTACAGACAAACGGTATGCCGGCGAGTGCTGCGGGCGACGTATTCGCACTCGGGTTGGTCGCGTATGAGACGGCTACCGGGCGCCAGGCGTTCTCGGGTGACAACCTTCTTCAGATCTTCCACCAGATCCGCGAAGTCGACCCCGAGCGCTACGCCGCGGACTTGCCCGAACCGTTCGCGAAGGTCGTGAGATCAGCGCTCGTGCCAGATCGACGCGAGCGCACCCTTACGATGGCTGCTATCGCTGAAGCGTTCGCGTAGCCCCTCAGGGCCAGAGCCAGCCGAACGCTCCGGCCGTGAGCAAAGCATAGATGAGCCCATCGAAGGTGAACTTGGCGGTGAGACTCCACGGTCGCTTGTACCAGATCGACATCTGCCACAGGCCCATGGCGTAGGCCATGAAGGCGACGGTGCCGACGACACGGAAAACCGCCAGGTAGTCGGCTCCGGGCGCCAGGGTTCGGCTGGCCACATAGCCGGAGAAGAAGGCGACCAAGGCACTGTAGATGAACCACTGCACCAGGCTCGAGCCCATCGCGAAGCCGCCATCGAACACGGTCATGAAGACCGTCGGTCCCTTGTCGACCTTGGCCTGGAACTCCGGCGACTTCATCGCCTCCGGGCTACCCGCACACGGCATCGCGTAGGAGCCGGGGGACACCTTGGCGTTACGAAACGCCTCCATCAGGGTATCCTCGTCAGGCAGCTGGCCGAAGTCGTTGTGGTGATACTTCAGCGCCATATGGAAGATCGAGCTGGTGATGAACACCAAGACCGCCGACAGCAGGATCGGCAGAATCAGGGCGGTGAGAGCGACCATGGGGCACCTCCTGAGTGTGGGTTTCGCGGATCGAGCACGACGGGGCCCTGGTTGGACGGCCACGAAGGTAGCCAGATCGGCGCCGCGGCACAACCGGTGCCGGCGAACTGGCCAGACCGGGGGCGGATTGGTTAGCATCGACCGCATGAACAAGAACCCGCGGCAACGCCCGCGCATCGCAGCGATCCTGGCCGCCAGCTTCAGCCTGGTTGCGGTAGCAGCGGCCCACACCCCGCAGTCCGTGGCCGACTGGCCACAATGGCGTGGCCCGGCGCGCGACGGTGTCGTGCGCGGCGGGCCTTTCAGCTGGCCACAGGAATTGGAGCGGGTCTGGTCCGTGCCTGTGGGGCTGGGGCACTCCTCTCCGGTCGTGGCCGAGGGTCGTGTCTTCCAGTTTGCCCGCCAGGGCGAGGACGAGATTCTGCGCGCCCTGGATCCGGCCACCGGCGAGACGCTCTGGGAGAATCGTTACCGGGCTCCCTACCGGGTCAACCCGGGTGCCAGGTTTCACGGCCCCGGGCCCAAGTCGACGCCGATCGTGGCCGACGGTCAAATCTTCACGCTCGGAATCAGTGGCACCCTAAGCGCCGTCGATACGGCCGACGGCGAACTTGTCTGGCGGCACGAGTTTAGCGACGAGTTCTCGAGAACTTCGCCGGTCTTTGGCACCGCAATGTCGCCCATCCTGTACGAAGGGACCGTGATCGCTCACGTCGGGGGCGCGAACGACGGGGCGCTGGCCGCGTTCGACGTCGAGACCGGCAGCGAGCGCTGGCACTGGGATGAAGACGGGCCGGGCTACGCCTCGCCGGTGCTGGCAACCTTCGGCGATTCGGTGCAGCTGATCACCCAAACTCAGGAGCGGATCATCGGCATCGACCCCGGCAGCGGGGAGCTCCTGTGGAGTGTCGGTTTCCGTACCGACTACGACCAGAACTCGGTCACCGCTCTGGCCATCGGCGAGTCGGTCATTCTTTCCGGGCTGAACAACGGCATCTTTCGCGCCCGCCCGGAGCTGGGTCCCGACGGCTGGCGCCTGAACCAGCTCTGGAAGATCACCGACGTGTCAATGTACATGAGCTCACCGGTGCTCAATAAGGGGCGCGTCTTCGGCTTCTCGCACCGTCGATCCGGGCAGTTCTTCGCCCTCGATCCGGCGACAGGCAAGCTCGTTTGGACCAGCCGCGGTCGCGATGGCGACAACGCGGCCCTGTTGGCGATCGGGGATCACGTGGTGATGCTCACCGACGAGGCGCGCCTGATTGTCGTCAACGCGTCCGCCGACACCTACGCCCCGGTGGCGGAATACTCCGTCGCCGACTCGCCAACCTGGGCCCATCCCGCCCCCGTCGGGGACAGCCTGCTGATCAAGGACCACGAGAGTCTCGCGCGCTGGCGAATCCAGCCCTGAGCGCGAGGCGTGACCATCCCCCCCTGATACGGCGTGGCTTGAGTCAGTCTACGCGCAGGGCGCGTACTGGGTCGACGCGGGCCGCGCGCGACGCTGGCACGAATGCGGCCACCAGGCCGACCGAGAACAGCAGCGCGACGACCGTGCCCAGCACCGCCAGGTCTGTGGGCTCCACCCCGTAGAGCAGTGGCTCCAGCCACCTGCCCGCGATCAGGGCTGCCGCGATCCCGGCCAATAGGCTGGCCGCGACCAGGCGCGCCGCCTGGCCGACCACGAGACTCACGACGGCGAGCGGCGCTGCGCCGAGCGCTGCGCGCACCCCGATCTCGTGCGTCCGCTGGGCCACGTTGAATGCCAGCACGGCGTAGAGGCCGATCGCGGCGATAACCAGTGCCAGCAGGCCGAAGGCGGAGAACATCGATGCGCCCAAGGTCCCCGCGCGCCCCTGTGGATCGATCAGGTCGGCAAAGGGGCGAACTTGCACGTAGCGCACACCGTCAGCAGCCGCGCGGACCTCGCGCGCAATCGACGCAGCCACAGCGTCGGCACGGTCGGGCGCTACACGCACCACCAGGACATCGGGCCTCAGCGACTCGTGCTGTACCACGGGCACGT
>JACZXM010000241.1:0-1388 GCA_022571615.1 Acidobacteriota bacterium
CAAAGTGGTCCTCCATCAGCCTTTTCTGCCGCGACGGTGAGCTGCAAGAGCACATGGTTGCCTCTGGCGATTCTGTCTTACTGAAGATTGTAGGATATGTTAACCCACCCCTGGTAACAACACCAGCACACAAGGAACGCCCTGCTTCGAGAGCTTGCCCGGTGGCACTAGGAGACAGCACCGCCCTTGTAGGGCTCCAGCAGGGCGTACAGGGTGTCGTTGATGGGGGTGGGCACCCCTGTCTCCTTGCCCAGGCGCACCACTGCCCCAGTCAGAGCGTCCAGCTCCAGAGGACGACCACTTTCTAGATCGGTAAACATCGAAGCCTTCAAGTCCCTGGCCCAGCCCTCCAGGTATCTCCAGGTCTTGGCTACGATGTCGGTGTCCAGGTTGACCCCCTTGGCCCTGGCCACCGCCTCGACCTCTTTCATGGCGTCCATCAGGGTATCTCGAGCAGCTGGGAAAGCCATGAGATCAGCTAATCCGGTGCGCGAGGCGCATGTGACTCCTGCCAGCACAGTTATGAACAGGGATTTGCTCCAGAGCTCCTTGGGCATGTCCTGAGAGACCTGAACTTCGATGCCAGCCTCCAGGAACGTCTCGGTTACCGGCTGGCAGCGTTGAGTTGAGGGGCCGGACAACTCTCCGAACACAAAGCGCACCACGCCACCAGCCTGCACTACCAGGCCGGGCTGGGGGTGGGAGGCCTCGATGTATACAGCGCCGGGCAGAGCCAGTCGCCGGTTAACCTGAAGGTCACTGCGATCGGCGACTGGCTCAAGCGTGCCGACCCTCGCGCCAAGGTGTTTACCGCTAGTCCCAAGGACCGCTCCGCGGTCATGCTCGGCGGGCAGCAACCCGATGCAGCCTACTGGTATGACCGTACTCGGGGCACCTGGCGCAGCTCGCAGTATTACCGCGGCGCCGATCGTGAGTGGATGACCGCGTTTCACGACCAGCGCCTGCTCGATCAGTACTTCGGTACGGCCTGGATCCCGCTGGTCGGGGAGCACGCCTGGCCGGAGGCCGAGGTCGGGAGCCTCGATCGCGGCGCCTTCGACTGGGGCTTCCCGTACGTGTTCGGCGGGCCGGCGCCGGTTCCCGGGTCGTCCTATTACAACGCCATCTACTCCAGCCCCTACATGGATTGGTATCTGCTCCAATTCGCCAAGGCGTTGGTGCAGAACGAAGACCTCGGCCAGGACGGCAGCATCGACTTTCTGGGATTGTCGTTCGCGGCTCTGGACGCGGTCGGCCACCCAACACGATTTGGGGAGCAAGGTTGTCGGAAAACAATAAGTGTATGTACTCCTAACTATCATGACGTCTACCGCACCGGGCTCCTCGGACAAGCTCAGTGTCATGCTCAGTATCATGCACAGAGAATG